>CAYSLJ010000131.1:0-20188 GCA_964431735.1 uncultured Synergistia bacterium
TTTTCCGGAAGAGTCCGGCCAGGGACAGGTTTTAATATGGGTACTAACTTATTTGAAGCGGTACTAAGAGTTGAAATTTTTACAGATAAGCCTATTTTTCTTTCCCGCCGGGTATAATAATATTCAGGGAGTGATGTGAAGTGTATAAAACAATAGAGCTTACAGAAGATCTCGCGTATTACTTTAACATTCCGAGGTACACCAATATAATGTTTACTCTGGATATGTATATGGATTTTAAAAGGACTCTTTATGAAACAGGAAATCCTTCAGTTATAGATGATCTTGACACGGTAGAATATTTACTTAAAAATCTTAATGGAAGGCAGAAAAAAATAGCAAAACTTATAGAATATTCAAAAAATAGAAAACGTATAGGTTATAGTATCGGAATAAGTCTGTCTACAATAAAAAGAGAACTCAGGGATATGAGGGATATGTTTTCAAGAGTACTTTCAAGAATTTATGCTTATTATTGAGGTGAGCATAAATAATAAATATCTGCTCTCGTGACGCGTAACGCGTGATGCGTGACGGGAGGAAGACTGTTATTACATGCTTATGCTCAGGTCAGTAAATACGAATATAGTGACTGAAAATTTTGTTTCCAGTGTTCATTACTATACTATAACAGGGTAAAAATAATAGAATGAAGTTAAAAAAAAAATTAGAGCTTCCATTATTCAATATATTTGTATCTATTTTTTTTATTTCCCTCATCACATTTATTGCTTTCATACCTTCATTTAATAATGGTTTTACTAACTGGGATGATGGTATATATATTTATAACAACAGGATGATACAGGATTTATCCTGGAAAAATATTAAACTCATATTCACAACTTTTTATGCTACCTTTTACCATCCCATAACTCTTTTAACCTATGCAATTGATTATCATTTTTCTGGACTGGATCCTTTTATTTATCATGTAACAAATTTTGTATTTCATTTACTTAATACTTTACTTGTCTTCTGGGTTATCTTTCTTATTACAGGCAGAGCTTATCCGTCTTTCATAACATCTGTTTTATTTGGAATACATCCCCTTCATGTAGAATCTGTTGCCTGGATTTCTGAAAGAAAAGATGTTGTTTCCACTTTATTTTTTCTGGGTACACTCATTTCTTATATTTATTACAGAAAAAATGACGTAAAGCAGTTTTATTATATCTCTATAGTTATATTTATTATGTCTCTTCTCTCAAAGCCTATAGCCATTACTATACCATTTATGATAATCCTGTGTGATTATATTCTGGAAAAGAAAAATAATATAAGTACTTTTTTAGAAAAAATCCCTTTCTTTTTAATGGCTCTTGTTTTTGTTTACATTACCATGTGTTCTACTCATTATGCGGACAATATATCTTACGGATACAGTAGTATTCTTATTCCGTCATATGCTTTAGTATTTTATATGGTTAAACTCTTTTTACCGGTGCACCTGTCTGCTATATATCCCTATCCTCCTGATATTTTCACCTTTAAATTTCTCATATCACCTTTAATAATCATAATGTCTTTTTTCATATTAATTTATTTGAGAAACAGGAGGAAAATAGTTTTTGCCTTTACATTTTTTTTTATTAATCTTTTGCCTGTTCTACAGATTGTGCCTAATACCTGTGCTGTGGCAGCAGACAGATACGTCTATATACCTTCCATCGGTATATTTTATCTGGTGGGAGAATTTTTTCTGTGGATATATTATCGAAAAAATTCACATATTATAAAAATAATGTCTGGAGTAGTTTTAATTACTATAATACTTATACTATCATATCTTACATATCATAGATGTGGTGTATGGAAAGATAATTTTACTCTATGGAATGATGTTCTGTCACAATATCCCTATATATTACAGGCCTATGTCAACAGGGGAGATGCATATAAGAAAATTGGCGAACATGAGAAAGCCATAGCTGATTTAAATCAGGCGTTAAATATTGATCCTCACCGGGCAGAAGTTTATGCCACACGTGGAGGTATTTATATGGAAATAAAGGAATATGATAAATCTATGGCAGATCTTAATTATGCTCTGAAACTTAAGAGTGAACTGCCGGCAGCCTATCTTAATCGCGGTAACCTGTACAGACTGAAAGGCGATTATAATAAAGCTATTTCAGACTACAGGGAAGCTTTGAAGCTTAAACCTGGTTATGTAGAAGTCTATTATAATAGAGCTGTTCTTTATGATATTATGAAAGATTATAATAAATCCCTTGTCGATTATACCAGAGCAATAGAATATAAACCTGATTATGTAGAAGCTCTTTATAACAGAGGTATTATTTATGATATGGCGGGAGATTATAATAAAGCCATAGCTGATTTTACTCAGGCAATTAAATATAAAGCAGATTATTTAGAAGCCTATCAGAACAGAGGAAATATATATTATAAAACCGGTAATCACGATAATGCTCTTAATGATTTTAATCGTTTATTGACACTGAAGCCAGAATTTACAAAAGGTTATATAAGCCGGGGTACTGTATATGCTGATAAAAACAGATATTCCGATGCTCTGACGGATTTTAATAAGGCCATAGAAATTGATCCCCGATCTATTGAAGCCTTTAACGGTCGCGGTGCTGTCTATGGATTGATGAATGAATATGACAGAGCTATTGACGATTTTACAGAGGCCATATCTCTTGATGAAACATCCATTCAATCATATTATAACAGAGCCTTCACTTATATGAAAAAAGGAGATTTTAAAGAGGCCAGGAAAGATGTTGAAAAGCTTGCAAAGCTCGGTTATAAAGTTGATAAATCGGTTTTTAAGGGAATATATTAATAAGGAAATTTTATCCTTTAATCTGAGCTTACAGCGTTAGCCGCAATCCCCTGCTATACCGCAGGAGCGGTTAGCGGTGGGTGGTTGACGCATCACTCTTCACCTTCCTGTCCAGTCTCCTGAAATCCATCCATGTATCAAAAAGACCGATATAAAGTATAATACCCATAAGAGGTAAAAGTAAATAAATAATCACAATCTTCAGGAATATATTGAATTTATATTTACTCATATAAAAAGAGAGTATGGAAATTCCTATTACCATATAAATATATTGACATATAACTATTATATTAAAGCCGACAAGGAAATAATAGTTATCAGGCATATTCTCCATATTTAAACTCTTTACATGTGATTCATTCATGCCTATTATAAAGAGTACAAACCCTGTAATAAATACCCATGCATATTGCCATGGAAGTCTCCATTGACTGAAAGGAGGTAGAACAGGAATCATATAACCGAGTTTTTTTAATATCTTCTGTGCTATTATATACTGCAGAAATGTCATTATACAGGCAGCAAATATAATAGAAGCAACAATGATTTTTTTCCAGCTCTTTAATCCTGAAGTTAATTTTTCTATCTCATTTGCCGGTATGTTTAGGTTAAATGTTTTTTGCATTTCTGCTATCTGTGTTGAAAGACTGTTTATTGTATTATCCATTGTTGTTGCAAAATTTACTCCCGTAAGAAGCTGTAAACTTAAAAATGACAGAAGAGTTGTTACTGCATAAATTGCTATACCTGCAAATATTATTTTACTGACAGAACATTTTGCTTTTATACATAACCCGAAAACCATACCTACAAGATTAAAGTTTATGACAAAGTAAATTCCTTCTCTGAATCCTGCAAATAAACTGAATACACATCCCGCTACAAGAGTGGCAAGAAAACCTGCCTTTATACCTCTTCTCATGACAAGTAACATAGAAGGTAAAGGGCCTACAAACATGAAAAAAGGTATTAAAAGGGAGAATAAACCTATTACTACAGAAAAAGCAGCCATTATGGCTCCTTCTACCTGTGCGTTGACAGACATATAGGGCTGATTGTCCGGTACCTTCCAGAAGGTTTGAGGTGTTTTTTCTATTGGTATTTTTGTTTCCCTCGATGAAACTTCAGGCTCCTCTCCGGCATTTTCCTTTTCTTCCGGAGAATTTTCAGGTATTTCTTTACGTGGTGAAACTTCAGTTATGGCTACCGAAATATTTGTTTCTTTCGAAGAATCTCCCTGTCCCTCTTCAAAAAGCTTTATTTCTTTTGAAGAGTCGCCGGAGTCTTCCCGGGATATATGTTCTCTGTTAATTTTTTTAGATTTTCGACGCAATATTTACATCTCCAAAACACATGGTAGGCACATTATATATACCGAAAAAGGAATGTTCCCACCTGCTGTCATCTGCTACCCAGAGAAGGTTCTTAAAGACATCGAATACATTACCTGCTATCATAATATCTTTAACCCTTCCTTTTATTTCACCGTCTTCCCAGAGAAAACCAAGAACAACATTTACGCTGAATTCACCGCTCATATTATTACCCTGGCCGGCTCCCAGAACATCTTCCACTATAAGAGCTTTTTTAATGTTTTTCATCAGTTCTGCTTTACTTTTATCAGACGGCATTATAATGAAATTGCTCGGCCAGGAAGCGGGAGGAGCCTTAAGTTTAAATGCTTCATAAAGACTGGCTCTTTTTATGCCGTTTCCCGTGCTTTTACTGTTATATTTTTCTGATCCTGTAAGATCATAATAAAATCCTTTAAGAATTCCGTCTTTAATCAGTTCCGTTCTCTGTGACGGCACTCCTTCGTCATCCATAGGGGCTGAAAGAGGGCCGAAAGGCACAGTATTATCATCAACTATAGTAAGGATGGAAGGAGCAATATGTTCTCCCATTTTATCTCCTATGGGAGAAATTTTTTTGCCCACTCTGTCGCCGCAGAATGCCATATAAAGAGGAGGATAGAGAGTTTTAAAACCTCTTGCACTGAATATTACAGGAAGTTTTCCGCTTTTTATCAGAGCTGTTCTTTCGGAATTTGTGCAATCTTCCACAAGTTTTAAAGCCAGTTCTTTCTGACTTCCCGCAAAGGAACCGCTTGAAAAAGTCGATTCAATTTCTAATTGTTCTTCGTCTCTGACCATTGTACCACATAGAGATAGGGCATAAAAAGTCCTTTTAAAATCTTTATCAGTGCCTGAAGTATTTAATAATCTGATAGTACTGTTTGCCCTTCCAACTTCGGCGGTAACAGTTATGGAAGGTTTACATTCTTTTATGACTCCCATCATCTCGTGACCGTTTTTCATAAGATCTTCTTCATTCATGTGAGATAATTTTTCATCAAAGGTTTCAACTGATTTATAGTCACCTGATTTATAACATGGAGTGTGAAAAGGTGTTTTTTCACTTACAGAAAGTATATCCATTGCTCTTTTTAATATTGCTTCTCTGTCAGAAATGTTCGTAGATGACGTAAACCCCGTCTTTCCGCCTTTCCTTACTCTGAGTGTTATCCCTTCTTCTTCTTCGCCTTCTATGTTGTAAACCTGTCCGCTTTTAAAATTAATAGCTCTGTAGTCTCTTTTTATATGAAAGATTTCGGCCCAGTCTGTATGATTTTTTGCAAGTTCCAGTAATTTTTCCATTTTATCTACCTCCGACAAGTACATTTAAAATTCTTATATGAGGACTTCCCATAGAAACAGGTAAAGGATACTGAAGTCTCTGGCCATATGATCTCCCGCAGGAACCTCCTCTGGAAAAAGTAAGGTCAGAACCGATCATGTCGATATTAGCAAGGGTCTCGAATACATTACCTGTCAGTACCACGTCTCTTAACATTTCCTGTATCTTCCCATTTCTTATTATAAACCCTTTTTCTGCAGAAAAGGTAAACATGTCCATACTGGTATTGCCGCTGCCGCTGCCGCATGCATAAATACCATGTTCTATTCCCATTAGCATATCCTCAAATGTTGCCTCTCCTTTATCGATAAAGGTATTTGTCATTCTACATATGGGCGGGAAACGATAACTCACGGTTCTTGCATTACCTGTAACTACTTCTCTCATTTTACCTGCAGTCTCTCTGGAATGAAGTCTGCCCTGAAGTTTTCCTTCTCTTATCATATGAGTAAGAGCCGATGGTGTACCTTCATCATCAAAACCATAGGAACCTCTGAGTCCCGGTTGAGCCGCACCGTCACATACATTTAAATGTTTTCCTCCGAAAACCCTTCCGAAGGTCATCTGCTCCTGAAGTGTAGGGTTGGCACATACTGCATCACCTTCACTTAAATGACCGAAGGCTTCATGGATAAATACGCCTGCAATGCGCGGATCCAGTATGACCGTATAATGTCCTCCTTTTACCGGTTCTGCTTCCGTAAGAGCCAGTGCGTCACTTACAAGCCTGTCTTTATGCTGTTCTATAACTGTTATGTCTTCCCAGTTGTTTTTTGTCCCGTACGACTGATGGGCACTCTGAATTACATTATCTTTTCTTGCTATAACAGACAGACCACCGGAAATATCCAGATCTTCAATATTTAAATATGTTCCTTCCGAATTTGCAATTATAATATGTTTTTCTCTTTCTCCATAGTTACTTCTTACGTTTATTATTCTTTCACTGGCTTCCATAAGGCCTGTTGTAATGCCTCTAAAATAATCAACCTTGTCTTTAAAAGGAATAGTCCTGGGATCTTTCCTGCCCTCTGTCGATGGTTTTATATCTTCTCTGTATGCAGAGACTGGACTCATGCGAAAGGCAGGTTTCTTTAATATCCTGGCAGCTTTAACTGCAGAGAGTGCATGGTCGAGAAGACCGGATGTGTCATTGAAACTCTTAAATCCCCACCCTCCCCCTATGAGAGCTCTCACGTAACCTCCTCCGTCTTCAACCTGCTGTGAGCTTTTAAGAGTTTTGCCTTCAAAATTTATAGATGATTGTTTTGTATGTTCTATACGTATTTCAAGATAATCTGCCTTTACTTTACTGATCGTTTCTTCTATAAGGGATTTCATTTTATTCCTCCTTTGCAAACAATTTGCCGGTTCTGCTATTTATTGTACCCTTTACTGACCTGACCATAAGCATGCAATAAAAGGTTTCCTCCCGTCACGAGAGTGTGTATGTATTATTTATGCTCACCTCAGTAATATTCGACATTTATATTAAAATCTATGCTAAAATCTACAGAAAATTTAAATTATTTATTTTTTTTAGCGGAAATATTTTTGTGCAAAATACGTGCCATAATATGTCCTGCAAAATCTGTACATGGAAAAAACCTGCAGGTTGTTATATAAGGTTATGCCGGCTGGAAGGAGCAATTTTATTTTCTGTAAATATAACCTGAGAAAAATAGAAAAAGTTTTACAGAAAAAAATAATTAATTGTGTCAATGTTTATATGAAAAATATCCCCGACTGTTCCTTACAGAAGGGGATATTTTGCATTATGTCAATAAAAATTATATCTGTTCCATTATCTTAATAAGACTTGATGCTTCCAGTTTTGCTCCTGTTGCTTCCTGTATTTTTTCCTGCCAGAGCTTAAGGCCTCCGTCTTTATAATATTTTTCCTTTAAAAACGTCAGAAAATCAGGTGAAAATATGGTATCATGATGTTCTTTATAATAATTTATTGTCTGATATGCTATGATCTCGGCTAACAGATAGTTCTGCAGATAAAGAGGGTGTGTCGTATAAACAGGATCATAGGCCCATGAAAAATCTTCCGGAAGATCAAGGAAAAGATGTTTCTTTACATATTCTTTATAACGGCTGTTAAGATCTCCTTCAGGATTTTCATAAATGGAATATTCAAAGAGACAGTCATTTATAATACGTCTGTACCAGTAGCAGTTTTTAAGTCTGTTCTGGGAGAGAAATGTTTTTATGACTTCTTCGGAAATATTAAAATATTCTCCGAGCCACTCTTTATCACTCATAAATTTCTGGAATATACAGGCCATGCCTTCTTTAAAGTAATCAGGTTCACCTGTGCCTATTATGAATGACGGGGTCTGAATAAAACAGTTATGAATAGCATGGCCGAATTCATGGTAGAGAAATTCATACCAGTTATAACCTTCCTGGGGATTTGCAAGAACTCTTACATCTTTTCCCGGATCCATGGTAATACTTATTCCTCCGTAAGGAATATCACAGTATTCAACCCTTATAGGCAGATCTGTTGTAGATAGTTTGAACTTTTTGAATAAATGTTCTATTGATTTAATTATTCCTTCTTGGGGAAATAAACTGTCTTTTAGAGATGACAGATATTTATGCTGGTAGTATTTAATATCCCACAGATAAACTTTATCTGTAGAGAGTTTTTCTTTACAATCTTCAACCAGTTTTTTATATGGTTTTTCCGTAAGATTTAAAATTTGATCGAATAATGTGAAAATTGTTTCTTTATCTAAATCTTCCAGGAAGAAACAAAGCTCTCCGTAATGTTTATAACCCAGAGGTTTTACTTTTTCATTCCTGAGACTGCAAAGCAGAGCAGTTTCGCTTTCAATTTCTTTACCCAGGTCTGTAAGTGCTCGCCATGCAGATTCCCTCTGTTTCCTATTATCTTCTTTTTCAATTATATTATAAAGAGTACCTCTGTCATATGATTGCCCATTGATTACCGGGGTAAAATTTATAATCTGACAATCCAGTTTGTTTTTCAATGCAAAAACTTCAGGCTCGGAAGACACTCTCGCACTCAAAAACTCCTGTTTGAGTAATTCTAATTTTCTTTTGAGTAATCTGTCTTCTACTTTTGGTAACCAGTCTTCTACTGTAAATCGATATTCAGGGTTAAGCAAGATCATGGATCTTTCTTCATCTATAATATTCGGATCCTTATATGCCATCTTTAAGATTTGATTCCAGTAAGAAGCCGACCTCTGTTGAAAATTATCCTGTAATTCCCTTTCAATCTTATCAACCAGATTACTCAGATCTTCCTGGTTATTAATCTGAATTTTCAACATCATCCCCCCTATCAGGTACTGTTAAACTTTTTTCAATACTTATGAAGTATTTCATTTTAACATATAGATAAAAAATTTACAATATAAATAGGGTACAAAAAAATAAGCAGAGGTAGAAACCTCTGCCTGTTTTTCTATCAAATCGGTGTTATGAGGTTCAGTTACCAGATCATAGCAGTTCTAATTTTATCTTCTATTCTATCAATTTCAAGATTTATTTCAGATAGTCTCAATCTTACATCTTCTTTCCAGTAACCTGTTTCATAGTAATTATCTCCCCCCTCAAGATTGTTGGTATAAAGGAGGGCCTCTTCTTTGAGTTCATAGAGTCTATTTTTAAGTGTTTCAAATTCTTCTTTTTTCTGTCTTATCTTTTCATTTTCTATTCTTTCTGTTTCTTCTCTGTTTGCTTTTTCTGTTTCTATTCTGTTATTTACATCCTGCAGTTTATCTTCTATAGTGGCTTTCTGGTCATCATCTGTAGATTCTGCAAGCTGTGATTCCAGAGAGCTTTTCTCGTTATGTAAACTTTCCAGATTATTGTCATGTGCTCTCAGAGCAGCGTCTCTGTGTGCCTCAAGCTGTGAAATCTTTGCTTCAGTGTCCAGCCCTGCTGACACATCTCTGTTTCCGCCCAGATCATTCCATGCAGTGTCAAGTTTATTGAATATTTCTCTGAAATCCTGCCTGTCTTTCTGAAGGTCTTCCTTTTCTTCTTCCTGTCTTAACCGTTCATCTTCAGGCTGTGCTATTCTGGCAAGTTTATTTGCGTCTGATATAAAGGGATCTATATAATTATACAGGTCTCCATCCAGTATTGCTTTGTCGGAATCCCAGAGAAAAGAACTGACATCATTAATATCCCTCGTTCTTCCGAATGGTATTTCTACAGGACTGCTCCATGGCATTTCTCTCGTATTGCTCCATGGTATTTCCACCGGGGCGGACCATGGATTTTCTATCTGATTGTTCCATTGAAATTCCCTGGGACTGCTCCATTGAAATTCCCTGGGACTGCTCCATTGAAATTCCCTGGGACTATTCCATTGAATTTCGAAAGGATTGTATCTATGTGATGAGAGATGTTTTATGTGAAAATTATCCATCTTATGCGCCTCCTTGAAGAACTTTTATTCTAATTATTTTATATTATATATAGAAAATCTTAAAAAAATCTTAAAAAAAACTTAAATTTTTTTAAAATTTTTATATTTCTCAATTAATCAGGTGATATAATATTTATTATTGCTGCAGAAGCCCATATGTCATATTTATTATCTTTAAGAAATTTCTCCAGAATAGCTATACTTTTAGGATTGGACAGTTCTCCTATTGCCCGTATAGCTTCTGTTCTGACATTATAGTTTTTATCTTCAAGGGATTTTACTATGAGTTCCTGCATTTTTATAAGTTTTAATTTTCCTGCAGCATTCAGGGCAGCTGCTCTCACTGAAGTATTGTTATCTTTAAGAGCAGCAGAAAGAATTCCTGTGACAGAATTATTACCTGCCCTCCCTATGGCCTCCATTACTGCAACTCTTACAGTCGGATTTTTATCACCTGCATGTTGTTTTAAGACTTCCAGTGAACTGTTATCTTTTATACAACCCAGGGCTTTTATTGTATCAATTTTAAAAGCTTCTTTTTTTAACATCTTTTCCAGAGAAGGTACTGCAGAAGGGGAACCGATTCTCCCCAGGCCTTCTATTGCTGAATAAACAACCCATGTGTTTTCATCTGCCAGACTTTTCTCCAGAAGCGGTAAGGATGAAATATCTCCTGCTTTTCCCATAGCTATAGCAGCAATGGATCTTACTCCCGGATTTTTGTCTTTAATGGATTTTTTTGCAAGGGTTATATTATTCGTAAACATAATTTCTTTTAAAGCCGAATCAATAAAACATCTTACTAAAGGATCTTTATCTTTTGATACGTTTTTCAGCGCATCTATTGAAGAAGGAAGATGAAATTCGAGTAAAGCCCTTGCCGCAGTGACTCTTATTTCAGGATCATCGTCTTTTAATGACTCTTCAATCATTGGAACTACAGCAGGATCTTCTGTCTCTGCCAGGGCCTGTATGGCAGCACTTCTTACAGAACTGTTTCTGTCATCCAGATATTTTCCCAGCAAAGATATAATAGAATTATCCTTATGTTTCCCCAGAGCAATAAGAGCTTCTCCTTTTACTCTTATATCATTATCATTAAGTGCCTGTTGAAGCAGAAATATGGAACTTTTATCCTGAAGGTTCCCCAGCACACCCATTAAAACAAGTTTTTTGTTTATATCAGCTTTATAAATATTTGTCTTCAAAATCTGCCAGCATTGATTTTCTATATCTGCAGCATATAATAAGTTTGCAGTAATTACTATCATTATAAAAATACAGATTGCTTTCTTCAAAGGTTATTCTCCTTCTGGTTTATTGTAACATGTGTGACGCGTCACACGTTACTGCCTTATTCGTAAGCTTTCTTTATTACGTCTTCCGACGGCACTCCGTTCTCACGATATACTATTTTACCATTAATGTCCACCAGAATATTCAGCGGAATATACTGTACTTTATAAGCAGTAGCAGTCTTTCCTTCAGGATCGAGTAATGTATTATACTTGATGCCTTTTGTCTTTATAGTTTCCTCTATAGTTGATTTTTCTTCACCGCAGTTGATCGAAAGTAGCTCTATCTGTTTTCCTTTATAACTCTCATATAATTTGTTTAATTCAGGAACCTCCTGAATACAGGCTCCTCATCCGCTTGACCAGAAAACAATATGAACTGCTTTTTTGCCTCTTAAACTATGGAGTTCGACTGTTTCCCCTGACATATCAGTCAGAGAGAAATTAAGAGCCATATTATCTTTTTCGACTCCTTCTGTCCCCTGAACTGTTTGTGTCTGAGAAACCGGAGCAGTCGGAGCAGTTGTCTCTGTTTTCTGCCCCTGACAGCCGGCAAGCATAAGAATACATAATAATATAAATAATTGTCTCATATATCTATCACCTCTCCGGTTCAGAATATAAATATTTCTCCCGTTACGCATCACGCGTCACCTGTGACGAATTAATTAATGACTATATTTATAACTTCTATGATAACCATATATGTCCTTCATTATAAATATAAAAAGTCAGGAGGATTTTGCATTACTCTGAAGAAATTATGAACTTTCATTTTTATAAAAGCTGGTGATTTTGTTGGCAGAAAAAGAGATACCTTCAGTATCTATAATAGTACCCACTTACAATGAGAAAGATAATCTTCCCGACCTTGTAAAGAATATATTTTCTGTTGTGAAAAAAGATAAATTTGATGTGGAAATTGTCATTGTTGATGATAATTCGCCTGACGGAACTGGTGATGTGGCCAGGAAACTGGGGGAAAAATATTCACTTCAACTTGTGACCAGACCTGAAAAATCAGGACTCTCTTCGGCAGTTCTGGATGGTATAAAAAGCGCAAAAGGCGATATTATCGGTGTTATGGATGGAGATTTAAGTCATGATCCTGTTATTATACCTAAAATGATAGATGCCATAGCAAGACAGAAAAATCAGCTTGTAGTGGGAAGCAGATATATTAAAGGAGGGAAGATAGAAAACTGGCCTCTTTCAAGAAGAATAATTTCCTGGGTAGCAGTACTTATTGCTTTCCCTTTTACCTGTGTGAAGGATAGAACGTCAGGCTATTTCTTTTTTAAACGGGATATACTGGACGGAGTAACTCTGGATCCGAAAGGATTTAAAATAGGACTTGAAATTATGGTAAAAGGAAATTATAAAAGATGGAAAGAAATTCCATATACGTTTAAAAACCGCACTACAGGCAAAAGCAAAATGAATGTTGACGAAATAAAAAATTATCTCTCTCAGTTGAGGAGTTATATTTTCTATAAGAAGCAACTTACAGTAAAATAATTTATCAGTGTGTCATGTGAACGAAATCCAGTAAATTTCTTCGTAAAATTACTCCTGTTCAAAATTTATTTAATATGTTATAATAAATAGTTAAAATTATAAAAAAATCAGGAGAATTTATATGATGCTTATCAGATTGGTTATTTTGTTCTTCAGGGTACTGATAGTATTAATCCGTTTTTTATGGAGAATAATAAGACGGAAAACCAGAAAATCCAGAATCTGGTAATTTTAAAGAAGAGAAAAATACTGTTAAATCCTCTCTCACACCTTCCGGCAATCGTTATGGGTAAAGATTATCCAGAGTCATAGCTATTAATATATGTTGTTCGGTGAATTATATCAATTCAGGAGGTTCTTCAGGCTCCAGTATGGCTGATTGACTGACCAGTTTTTTCCTCAACATATCGGTAGAGAGAAGAGAAGGCTCTGTATTTTTCTGAATGGAGAGAGCTGCTGCTGTGCCGACTGCCTGACCCATTGCCATGGATGTAGCCTGAACCCTGGCAGAAGCATGGGCACGAAAGGTTGCAGAAAAACATTTACCGGTAATAAATAAATTTGGTATTTTATCTGCAATAAGAGCATAATAAGGGATACCGTAGAAACCTTTTCCTCCTACTTCTTCAGATTCTATTCCGCTTCCTTCGGGACGATGGATGTCTATAGGAAATCCTCCCAGTGCTACTTCATCTGGAAATCTACGGCCATGAAGCAGATCATCTTCTGTCAGAACATATTTCCCTTTTATCCTCCTGACTTCTCTTATACCGAGAAGGGGAGCTTCTCCTGAAATTTTTGCATTTTTGAAGGGTTTTAATTTTTTCTTCAGAAAATTAAATATTTCATACATCTGACGGCGTCCTTCTCTTTCCGCATAAAGAATATCCAACGGATCAGAAGGATCTATATCATTTATTCGTGTACTGTTTACTCCTATTTCATCTTCTTCCATGGTCTGGTAGAAGAGTATCCTGTCTCTGGGAACCTTTAACCTGGCACTTTTCCATTCATTGAAAAAACCGGAGACTCCAAGGCATGGTGTATTTTTTAAACGGTCAAATAGGGTTTCATTATGAAAATTATCTCTCTGTTCCATCATAATATCTATTATCTCTTTTATGTTTACATTTCTGATTTTAAATATAAGAGTTACGGGCTGCACTCTGTCATTACGGCCTGCTTCGAAATTATTTCCCGCCCTTGACGCAAGTATGCCTTCTCCAGAAGCATCGATAAACACCCTGCCGCTTATATGAAAACTCCCTCTGTTATTTTCAAGCATTACCCCTTTAATTTTTCCATTTTCCATAGCAGGTTTAATAAAATAAGTATTGAACAGAGGAGCTACCCTGGAATTTTCAAGTAACAGGAGAAGAATATATTTTAATTTATCAGGATTTGTTGGCGTTACCGAATAAGCCACTCCTATGGTATCTCTTATATGGCCGTGAGTGCCTCCTATGGAAATTAAATTTTGAATAATTTCCTCTCCTATACCTCCGATAATTTTATGTCCTTTTTTTCCGTGGAAGGTCAGCATACTGTGAACCCATGCACCTGTTGCCATGCCCCCTGCATAGCCGGACTTTTCCACAAGTAATGTTTTCGCTCCGTTCCGGGATGACGCAAGTGCGGCACATACACCGCTTACTCCTGCACCTATTATTATTACATCGTAATATTTATCGGGATTTCTGTCATTCATATTCATTTTAATGGGTACCGGTATTAAGCGCCGGTTTTATAAACTTCTTAACCCGGCACCTGTAACCTGAACCGCCGAACCTCTTCAGAAATTCTTTTTTGCCTCTTCTATTTCTTTCCAGGCTTCCTCTATAATTTTTTTCTCTTCTTCTAACTGTTCCCAGTTATATTCAAGAAGTTCTCTTTTTTCTTCAAGGGCACTGTTGACGCTTTCCATAAGGGTCTGTCTCTCATGTTCAAGCTGTTCTCTCTCGACTTGCAGACTCTTTCTGGCCTCTTCAAGACGTTCCCATCCTTCTCTGAAGCTTTTTTTCTGTTTTTCCATATCTTCTGAACCGGTGCCTGACTTTATTGATTCTAATTCCTGTCTTTCCTGTTCCAGTGATATTCTGGCTTTTTCAATTTCTTCCCACTGTTTTTCCTGTTCTTCCATTACAATTTCTGAACTCTGCACTACCCTCTCTTTTTCTTTTTCTATTTCATCTTTCTGTTTTTCCAGCTCATGTCTCAGACGTTCAATTTCTTTCCAGTCATCTTCTCCCTGATGGGAAACTGACAGACCGGTTGACATAGAAGCTTTTTCTTCCAGTTCTTTCCATGAACGCTCAAGCTCCGCTTTTTCTTCGTAAATTTCTCTTTTAACCTGTTCCAGATAGGTCCAGCTTCTCTGCTGTTCTTCCATCCCTCTCGTACCATGTAATATTTTGGATTTTTCCAATTCTATTTCAAGATCTTCTCGTTCCTGTTTCAATAATTGCTTTTCATTTTCAATAGATTTCCAGTTTTCTTCAATGAGTTTTATCTGCTCTTCTATGTTTTTATCAGACATACCGGAAGTCTGTGCTTTTCTGTCTTCTATTTCTTTTCTCTGTTGTTCTATCAGGCTTTTCTCCTCATATATTTCCTTTTTTACCTGTTCCAGATATGCCCACGTTCTTTTCTGTTCTTCCGTAAAAGCCTTTGTGTCTTCATGGAGCTTATTTTTATCTTTATTTATTTTTGCTTTTTCTCTTTCTATTTCTTCTTTTAATGCCTGCAGTTCTTTACTCTGTTTTTCAAATTCTCCAGATATATCGGGAGATGATGTTTCTCCAGACTGTATTCTGAACAGTTCTTTTTCCTGTTCAAACTCCTGTCTTTCTTCTTCTAACTGTGCTTCTTTATATTCCAGTAGTTCCTGCTTATCTCTACACGAATCTTCCACACTTTTTATTAATTCTTCTTTTTTTCTTTCAAGCTCTCTTCTTTCAATTTCAATAGCCTGCCATGCTTCTTCCAGAGCTGAACCGTCTGTATTATCGGACGGTCTTTCTTTCACTTTTTTTTCTCTTTCTTTCTGAAGTTCTTCTATCAGTTGTGTCTTTTCTTCCTGTAGTTTTTTTACCTTTTCCTCCACGAGGTATTTTTCACGTTCCATGTCTTCTTTTAATTTTCTCTGTCCTTCTTCCAGCTTTTCCAGGAATTCCTTTTTCTCACTATAGTCTCTTTGAGTAATTTTCTTTTCTTCCAGGTATTTTTTATCGTGCTCCAGTTCTTTCTTTTCTTCTTCTATTTTACCCATGGTTATCTCTATTTCTTTTTTCTTCTCTTCCAGATTTACTTCACGTTTTTCCAGTTCTATCTTTTTCTCAGAGATCTCTTTCCAGAGTGTTTCTTTATCTCTCTGTAATTTTTCCAGTTCTATCTTTTTCTTTTCTTCTAATTTATACCCGATCATTTCAAGATTTTGTTCTTTTTCCTTCAGGTTTGCTTCCAATTCTTCCAGTTCTATCTTTTTTTCTATAAGTTCTTTACTGAATTTTTCTCTGTCTTCCTGTAATTCTGTTAATTCTTTTTTCTTTTCTTCTTCTGCTCTGTATTTGAGTGTTTCTATTTCTTTTTGGCTTTTTTCAAGTTCCCGGACAATTTTTTTCTGCTCTTCTATCCAGTTATTTTTTTCCTGTTCTAATTTTTTGATCTTTTCTTCCTGTACCAGTTTTTCTTTCTCAGACTGTTCTTTTAAAAATTCCTTTTCTTTTTCCAGTTGTTCCTTATCCAGATTCAGTTTATTCAATCTGTCTCTTACAGACTTATCCATATTTTCTATAGTTTTTTGTTTTTCTTTTTCCAGTTCAATTTTTTTATCTTCCAGATATCTTCTGTTAAAGTCAATTTCCCTATGTTGTTCTTCCAGTTTATTTAATTTAATAGTAATTTCATTATTTTTATTTTCAATAATTTTTTCTCTGTCCTTTACCGTTAATTCTAATTTTTCTATCTCATATTTTTTCTCGGTAAAGGATTTTTCTTTTTCTTCCTTTTCTTTCTTCCACTGCCATTTTTCATAATCTAACTGTTTCTTTGTATCTTCAATGTACTTCTTATGTTTCATTACTTTATTTGCAAGTTCTTTCTTGCCTGCTTCAAGCTGTTTTCGTTCTTCTTCCAGCGCATTATTTCTTTCGAGAGTTTTTTCGGTAAAAGCCTTTCTATCCAGTTCCAGTTGCATTATTTTCTCTTCAAGAGATTTTTTACTTTCTTCTTTTGTTTTTTCAAATTCCATCCTGTTCTGTTCCAGTTTTCTCTCTCTATATTCCAGTTCTTTCTGTTCCTTTAATAAATTTCCCTTTTCTGAAAGGAGAAATTTTCTTGTATTTTCAAGGTTTTCTCCACTTTCTTTTTTCTTTTCTTCAAAATCCAGTTTTTCTTTTTCTATCTCCTTCCTTTTCTCTTCCAGTTGTTTCTCATATTCCAGTTTTTCATTATTAAAGTCCCATCTCTGAAGTTCAATATCTTTCTTACTATCTTCAAGGTGTTTTTTGTGTTTTTCAATATTTAACGCCAGTTCCTTTTTCTCATATTCCAGTGTTTTGAATTTTTCTTCGAGATTTTTATTTTTTTCCTCCATGTAAGCTTCAAAATCACTTTTCTTCCCTTCCAGTTCTTCTTTTTCTTTTACCAGCGTTCTTTCCTGGCTTTCTTTGTCTATACTGAATTTCCATATATCATAATCAAGCTGTTTCTTTTTTGCTTCCACTTCTCTTTCCTTTGATTCTATTAACTGGTTGAAGTGAGCTCTTTCTTCTTCAAATTTATCCCTGCTTCGATTGAAGTTTTCTTCCTGGTCTTTTCTTTTACTTTCCAGTGCTTTTCTTTCATAGTCAAGTTCTTTTTTGCTTTCTTCCAGGAATTTTTTATGTTTGTTCACTCTGGCAGCCAGATCTTTCTTGCTGAAATCGAGTTGTTTTTTTGCATTTTCAATTTCTTTTTGTGCTTCTTCCTTTTCTCGTTGAAAGGCAAATTGTCCTGTTTCTAATTCCTTCTTCTCAAATTGCAGATTACGTCTTATTTTCTCAGCTTCTTCATCGAATTTTTTCCTGTCTTCTTCCAGAATTTGCTTTTTTGTTATAAGTTCTTTGAACTGTTTTTCCTCTTCCTGTCTGGCAAGTTTCCTGGCCTGTTCAAGTTCTGCCTGTTTTCTCTCCAGATCCTTCTGTAATTCTTCTTTCTTCTTTTCCAGTTCCCACTTTTCGTATTCCAGTTGTTTTTTAGTATCTTCCGAGGCTTTTTTATGACCTGCTATTTTTGCTGCGAGTTCTTTTCTTTCTTTTTCCAGTTTTATAGAGGTTTCATGGAGTTCTTTTTTGTTCTTTTCAAGCTCTTCTTCGTGAGATTTTTTTTCAAGATAGAATTGCTTTTTTACTTCTTCCAGATTTTTTTCCAATTTTTCCAGCTTTTTCTGTGTATTCAGACAATTCTCTTCAAATCTCTTTTTATCACTGTCTAATTTTCTGTAATGATCCTGTATGATTACATCTGCTTCTGCTACTATATTATTTTTTCTTTTCTCCAGTTCTTCATGTTCTTTTTCAATGAAAAATTTCTCTTTTTCCAGTTCTTCAAAATTCTTCTCCAGTTCTTTTCTCTCATATTCCAGTTTTTTTCTTTCTTCCGCTATCTGTTTCCAGCTGAATTCAAGAGCTATTTTCTGCTCTCTCATTACTGCTGTCCCCTCATCAGACAGGAGTTTTTTATCACTTTCTATCGTCAATTTGTCATGTTCCAGAGTTTTCCTGGTTACGTCCAGTTCCATTTTGAGCTGTGCAATTTCTGCTTTCTCCGAAGCAATTTTGCTTTCAAATTCTCTCTTTTGAATTTCCAGGTAATTAATCTTATCTTCCAGTTCTTTTTCTTTTACTGCAAAGTCATGTTCCTTTAATTCAAAATCTTTGCCTCTGCTATTAACCTGTTCCTCCAATTCTCTTACTCTTATTTCCAGTATATCTCTGTCTTCTGTTAACCGGTTTATTATTTCGTCTTTTTCCTGTTTTAATTGATTTGCCAGTTCATCTTTTTCCTGTGTTGCCAGGTTTAACAGGTCATATTTTTCCTTCTCCAGGCGGTTTATTATTTCATCTTTTTCTCTGTTTAATTCATGTAATTTATCCTGAAGTTCGCCGGTTTTTCTTGTGTTTTGAAGATCCAGTAGCTGCCTTTCTTCTAAAAGCTGATGCCTTAATGTTTCCAGGTTTCTGTTTTCTTCTGTTACCCTGTTCTTTTCCTGTTCCAGGAGTTCTTTTTCTTCTCTAATTTGATTTAAGGCATCTTCAATATTCCTTTTCTGTTCACTGACGCCGGCCTGAAGCATATCCCTTTCTGCTTCCAGTTGCTTTTTATCCTGTTCCAGTTGCCTTTCTTTTTCTTCCAGGCGCTGCCTCTGTTCTTCAATGGGTTTTTGAGCAGTTTCGTAGAGGTTATTTCTTTCATCTTCCAGTTGTTCTTTTTTCTGTAAAAATTCCTTTGTATCATTTTCAATCTGCTGTTTTTTTGCTATTACATCTTTTTTTTCCTCTTCCAGTTGTTTCCAGCTTTCTTCCAGGAATTTTCTTTTTTCTTCCAGGTCATGTTCAACTCTATCGATTACTTTCTTTTTTTCTTCTTCCAGTTCAGCAAGTTTTTCATCTAACTGTTTCCATCCTTCTTCAAGCTTATCTCTTTCTTCTTGTATATGTGCTTCCAGTTCTTTTTTGTGTGATTCGAATGTTTGAATTTCCTGCTGTAATCTGGAAGATTGTATGTTAATCTGTTCTGCCTGTCCCTGCATATAGGACATATCCTGAGGAAGCTGTCCCGATACTCTGGAAGGCATCTGAGAAACAGGGGGGAGAACCTGTGACTTCTGTTCTCTCGGTGCAAATTTTTTTTCTTCATCAAAGGCTTTTCTTCTCTCAAACCCACCTCTCTCGCTCTGGACTTTTCTGGCCTGATCTTCAGATAATATTTCACTTGCAGGTTTTAATGAAAATTTCGGTCTCTGGACATTGCCATCCCGGGGCTTGAATAGATTTCCTGACGATCTCCTGGCAAAACGTCTGGGCTGTTTCGGTTCATTCTCCTCCACCAACAGTCCCCCTCTCGTTAAGAAATAAAGGCTGGAAATAATCTTTAACACTTAGACATTTTATGTCAACTTCCTTCTATGTGCAGCATTTTATTATAAAAAATCACAGGATTTTTTGCTGTAAGATACATGGCAGATAGGAAAAATTAAGAAGCTATTAACGGTATTGATGCATATAAAGACATATTTACTGAGGTGAGCATAAAATAATACATATCTGCTCTCGTGACGCGTAACGAGTAACGCGTGACGGGAGAAAAACTTTTATTACATGCTTATGCTCAGGTCAGTAAGATACTTTGGTAGTCCTAAAGAAGTAGTGGTATGATATAATAAGATAAAAAAGTATTGAAGGA
>CAYSLJ010000132.1:0-20063 GCA_964431735.1 uncultured Synergistia bacterium
CACATTTATTCTGAAGGATTCTGGCTCTCATAGGAAGTCTTTTCTTGAGTTCACTACTTTCTATACTGAAGGCATTGCAGATATATTGCCGGCACTCGGAAATAAGTTTTTCGTAAGCAGTATTTAATTCCTGAATCGTTTTAACCAGTTTATCTTTAAAAGATTTTATTTTTTCTTCTTCCAGATTTTCATCTATAGCCGGAAATCCGAGAGCTTTCGGTATTTCCACAAAGATGAGATTATCCGGTTCTTTTGAAGATAAAAGGGCATCTCTCAGGGCAATAGCTTCATGGGAAAGATTTTTCTTTGTATTTCTGGTATAGGCCGGAAGATTCATGGCAAATTTTACAAGAGGTTTCACTATGCCGAGTATTGTTTCATTTCTGCCGGCAGAAGGAAGTCTGCTACCTGGTTTGTAAATGATACTTTCTAATGCTTTGAAGACTTTCAATCTTAATCCCGTAATAGGAATATGCTTGACAGCAAATCGTTCCGGGTTTTTCATTAAGAGATCGAAATGTTCTGACCCCAGGACAAGAATAAAGTAATACCGTTCAAACTAACTTCTAAAAGGTTTCTTTTCCACGGAAGAGGAAGTTTTTTATTTTCATTTTTCTGTAAAAGTTTTATCTTCCTTTTGAAGCTCCAGGAGTTTCTTTTCAAGTCTCTCTTTATAAAAACTTCTTGTCCTGTAATCTATGATATCTTTAAAATGTAAAATAAAGGCAGGTTTATGTATATATTCTTTCAATGAATGTGCAAGACAGAAGTTTTCTCCATCTGTATAAAAAAACTCTGGAGAAGACTGCAGTAAAAAGTGAACAGGATTTTTTCTGGCTATAGTGACATAATCTTTTTTTACCCAGTTCTTGTAATTACTGCTGCCTGGATGCCTCAAAAGGTCAACAGAATTTGCTCCATATGAATAAAAACTTTTAAAACTTTTATATAAATCTTCATCATCAATAGACATTTTTATATTCCCATCATTATAAAAAGCCAGTAAAACAGGCATTTTATAAGTTTTAGTCATACCTGTTTTTTCCATGTCAATAAGAAAATTATGAGCTTCAGTTCCAATAAGCTCATTTTCATCTTCTGTCAGTTCATTAATTTTTTTAAGAAAAGAAAAATAATCTCTAAAAATATTCAAATCTTTTTTATTACGTATTATGCTGTAAAGGTATTCATCCATATAAGTGTACATATCAAGCCTCATTGGTCTTGCTCCTGAATCTTCTTTTAATCTAAAATATTCGTCTTTTACTTTTTCAAAAATACCTTTTTGCTTCCCTGCCATTTCTTTAAAGAGATCAATAAGCTTAAAATCAAAATTTACAATACAATTATCAGGATACTCATCTTCAAGTGGAAGTTTTCCTTCCTGGACTCTTTTGCTCATTTCCTGCACATCTCCACTTAGAAGAAATGGTATGAGATTTGCTTTTTTATAATTTCCTATAAAATCCAGTACATTAACGTAATTTTTTCCTGTTCTTTTTCTCAGACCTCTTCCAAGTTGTTGCAGAAATACAGTGGGAGATTCTGTAGGTCTGAGAAACATAACCATATCTACTTCCGGTACATCAAGGCCCTCATTGAACATATCAACAGAAAATATAACCCTGACATCTGAATTTTTAAGTTGTTCTATGGCTATTTTTCTATCCATTATATAAGAAGATTTATCTATTTCCTGAGAGTGATTATTTTTATTTGTACTGCCGCTTATAACTGCACAGGATTTTATACCATTTGAGGAAAAATATTCTGCCATATGCAGTGCATGATTTTTGCTGGCACAAAATCCAAGGGCACTTGAACTATTATATTTAGAATAATATTGTAAAATCAGGTCTAAACGTGTATTTATCTTTAATAGCTCTTCTAGCTGTTTTTCATCATATCTGCCATTTCTGTAATCGACAGTATTATAATTACTTTCGTCATAAATACCATAATACCTGAATGGCACAAGATAACCTTTATTTATAGCTTCTTTAAGCCTGATTTCATATACCAGATTGTAATCACACAATGTAAATATATCCTGTCCGTCCAGTCTTTCAGGAGTAGCTGTAAGTCCAAGCAGAAATTCCGGCTTAAAGTAATTAATAACATTTCTATAATTACCTGCAACAGCATGATGAAATTCATCAATGATAACGTAATCAAATTCATCACTTTTGAAAAACTTCTCATTTAAATATTCCTGACGGCCTATTGTTTGAATAGTAGCAAATAATACATTACAGTCAGTTTCTTTTCTGATACCACTGAAAAAGCCTGTTTTAATTTCAGGTTTTACACACTTAAAGGTTTGCTCTGCCTGAGATAATATTTCTTCTCTATGAGCTATAAAAAGAATCTTATCAAAATTTTCCGAGTCAAAGGCTGACAGGAAAGTTTTCCCGATACCACAGGCAGCAACAACAATACCTTTATCCCACCCTTCAAGTCTTGCTTTATTTAATTCATAAAGAGCTTCTATCTGAGGTCCTATAGGCCGAGGAAATCTAATAATCTTGTCTGTATCTTCGTTTTGCACAGAAACAGGATAATACTTTCCTTTCTCTTCTGCAACGTTAAGGAGTTCTTCTTTACTCTCAGATGGTATCCTGTCTTCCAGTCTTTCCAGATCTTCAAAGAATTTTGGTTTTCTCCAGTTTCTGGAATATCTTCTCATCTCATTGTCATCAACAATTATAGAATAATTAAGAAAAAGATCTTCAAATACGTTCCTGAAATACCGGTAATCTTCAGTATTTGCCAGTGAATTTATTCTATAATTCCATTCTATACCATCGGTCAGTGCAGAACGTGATATATTTGAAGAACCGACAAATATATCACCATCATTATTATCATATTCAAATATGTAGGATTTGGCATGAAAGGATTTATTTGGGATACTATAAAAACGCAGGTCTACCCTGTCTTCCAGAGTAGTTTTAAGAAGATAAAGAGCCTGAGGCTGAGTTATATTCAGATAATTACCACATAAAATTCTTATTAAAGCCCCTTTCCCCGAAGCAGCTTTTAAATCATTTTCCAATAATCTGACACCTGATTCCATAAGAAAAGCAACTATTATATCAATTTTTTTTGCTTTCAATATAGACTCTTTAAGCCTATTATACAAATGATCAGAGTCGCCGGTGATACAGTTCTGATTCAACTCGTTATGTTCATAACAAGATAGATATTTCAACATAGTTCCTTTTGTTTCTAATATAATTTATTTAATATACTTTTGTTAATATAAGATTTTTCTCGAAGCCACCGCGTTTTTCTCTTTTTTCCTCTTTTATTTGTAACAGCTTATTAAAACTAATTCCTTTTTTCTCTGCAATAGCATCTATTACTTCCATTATATCAGATAGCTCTTCAATATTATCACTTTCATAGAATTCATCAAGTTCTTCTTTCAATTTATCTTTTAAATATTGCAACGCAGTGTCATTACTAACTGTTTGTATTTCAAAAGTTTTTCCATCTTTTTCAATAATTCCTGGTATCTTATCCCTTATAATTTTATTATAAACTTTCATTTAAAATTCACGACCTCTTTATATTAATTTTCAACTAACATCTTCAAATTTCGAAAATTTTCCTATAAATTCCTTTATTTCCCTCACACATTTATCCAGGTTCCCTACGATCTCAGAACCTGTATATCTCAAAACCTTATAACCAAGAAACTGTAATGCCCTGTCCTGATTTCGATCCTTAATGACACTTTCTTTGTTGTAATGATATTTAAAACCGTCACAATAAAGGGCAATTTTGCCTGATTCTATGTAAAAATCAGTAACAGTCAGTAAAGTTCCGTCAGTATAGATTTCATACTGTTTCTTAAAATTTATATTTTCTTTTATTAAAGCCTCTCCCAATTTTGCTTCAATATCAGAACCATAGGCATTTTCATGAGGGATGGAATATTTATTGGTACCCTTTTTTTTTCTATATCTTTTGCTTTCATTTTTTTTATATTTATATTCCCAGTATTTAATATTACTAATCTCTTTACCGTCAGGCATTAAAAAGAATCTCGATAAAATGGATAATAATCTGCTTATAGAAGAATATTTTGAATATGGATATAAATTTTGCTGATAATCCCTATAGATTTTTTGTGGGTTTACATGTTCAAAACCATATGGAAGATATATATAAGGTAAGTCATCAAGACTTCTAAAAAATTTAACTCCCGTAATCCCATAACGATCTCTTTCTTTAAAATCATTATTTCTGATAGTAAGAATATTTATCCAGTTATTGTTTAAAATAAAAGAAAGAACCCACATAGTATCTTCATCTGGAGGTAACTTTATATCAGGATTAACTCTGTAAATAATATCTGCGCTTCCATCAGTATTAAATACCATAATTTCAGTAACCTTGAAATAAAAAAACTCATTTAATTCATTTACAACAATTTCTGTCATCTTTCGTGGAATTCTGAACTCCTCTTTTAACAGTAAATTCACATAAAAAAAGTAATTTTCCGACTCAAATCTAATTCTTCCCTTTGTAGAAATTTCAGGAGCCTGTATTATCTGAGGAAACATTTCTTCGATCTGAGCATTTTTACAATCTTTACATACATAGGGTTTAAAATTATCGCGTTTCACTAACCATTCATTTCCACCAAGAATAGTTTCGACAGAAAATTCTCCCCAAGGAATACCTTCCAGGGCTTTTAGTTTTTCTTCGTCTACCCTCTGTTCATCAATAATTTCAATAACCGCTGTCAGATTATTATTTTCATCCAGTATAGCCACATCGGCATATTGTCCTGCAGGTAAAATATATTCAATAGATGCCTGCCTATATTTTACAGGAAAAAATTGCTTACCTATTTTTTTACATTTAGAACATCGGCGGAGCAAGAATATTTCTTTATGTTCATTTATAGCTTTTACTGTAGAACATTTCGCACGAAGATGTTTTTCTGTTTCCTCAAGAAAATCGCAAATCGCAGAAGTTTTTTTAGGTACATTACAAAAAATTCTTTCTATTTCATTTTCATCAAAAACATTAAGCTCTACTTTCCCAATAAAACGCTTTAACTCTCTCAAGTTTTGTAGAAAAATTTCTTTTGTAAAGCTTGTATTCATTAAAAAACTCAAATATTCAACTTTATAATTATCTACAACACTTCTATTTTTTATTGTTTCTATGGTTTCTTCAGAAAATATACAAAATATTAATTTATGAGAAAAATAAGTTCGTTCTACATTATGTCCTTTAACTTTTCTATAGTCAAAAAGAACTTCTCCCTTACAGCTAGGACAGAAATAAGGCTGAGGCCAATCCAGAAAGATAGATAGATATAGAGAAAATACACTTTCTACAGTGCTCAAAATGTTTTTTAATTGTTCTTTAATATCAACAAAATAAAATATCTGTCCGAAAAAAGTTGAATATATCCTTTTTTCATTTTTAAGAATTTTTAGTTTATCATCTATAGCTCTACAGGCAAGATAATATTTTTTAGCCTTTTCCTGAGATACCTCTTCTCCTTTTGCATCAATAGCAAAAGGTACTTTATAAATTCCTCCTACCGATTGACTTACTTTATTTATAGTTCCACCACTATTTACAAAGTCATGTAGTTGATACGTTCCATTACTCATATTAAATAATAATTTTCCTCTTTATATCTATGTTAATTCCCTAAATTCCCAGATTCCCCATAACAAACTCTTCCTGTTCCTCCTCCGGCACATAATCAGTAAAATACCCGGTACCCTTCCCTCTTCTCCCTGCCCCACCGGTATATTTCCTGTCAGATCTGCAGAGAAGTCTGACATTACATTTATTGAGACTGATCAGAATTTTTCTTATATAATTCCAAGAAATCCCTTTCTTTAGTCAATTCCGATCTCAATTCTTCCTCTGTAGGAAGATAAAGTTTATATTTTGCTGCAAATATCTGTTCCTGTCCTTCAGGCAAAGTAAATCTTACTACAGCATTATTCTTCCTTTAAAATAAAACTGCCTTATATCCTCTTTTTCTATCTTTGATAAAATTAAATAATGACTCCAGCTTAATTGGGAATGTCTAAAGAATGTCTAATATATATGTTTCCAATCCCTTGATTTATTTATATTTCAGGTTAAAAGAATGTCTAAAGAATATCTAAGGAATGTCTAAAGAATGACTAAAGTTTAGATATTCAAAACCCATTTAGAATCTCTATTATTCCCTATATTTTTTATTGTTTTATCTTTCTTAGACATTAAATAAATGAGATTCTTCACTTTATTAATTTTTTGTTTCTCATCCAGAATATCAGAGAGTTTATCCTTTAAAAGTTCATATATTTCCTGCCTTGAAGAAGAACCATATTTTTTTATAAGCTCAAGAATCATATCTTTATAATAACTATCATCGAAAGCTCTGTATTTTATATAACTTATTTTGTCACCTGTAATATCTGCAATTTGAGAAGCAACATAAATATTAGGATATCTTCCTTCCACAAGTTTTTGTTTCTTAAGAATATTATATTCATCTTTAGTAATAGATTTTCTCTTTTGAACTTTGTCCAATAACATAACTGATGCAAGGCTTAAATCAGTATTATTAATAAGAATTCTTGTGTAATTTTCATCAAGTACTGTTCCATAAATCGTAACAAATACTCTCCCCTGCTCAGTTAAATCATAATCAGGCATAGGAAAATACCTTTTTCTCTGAAGCCGGAACATTCTATGTATTCCACTTGAAATAGTATCGATCATATTCAATCGTACCATAGCATTTGCCAGAAAAAAATTTCTGTAAAATGGAGGCACATACCCCGGAGAAAAAAGCGTCTCAATATTGCCGGGAATGAAAGTTCCTTCATTAATGAAAAATAAGCGATCCGGTTTTTCAATTACATTTACCCTTCCCCTTAACGTATAATCCTGATGGGCAATACAATTATGCAGTGCTTCCCTTATAATATACGGTTCATATTGCTGTGTTTCCAGAGGGAAGAGAGTATTGCCGGGCATATACCTGTATGTAAGATTCCTGATTTTAGAAAAAACCTTATCTACCGACAGTATAAAAGGAGGTCCAAAATGCTCGTAATCAATCCTGTTGCCCTGATTATCTTCTAAAATCCAGGTAATCTGAGATGTAAAAGGGTTCAGGTATTTCTGTGTTTCTTCTTTCCCGAGCAGTATTATGGCTGTTGCTGTTATTTTTCCGTCTATTGTAATATTTATTTTATTAAGGAATGTTTCATCATCCCAGTCGTCCACTTCTGATGAAATTTTAGGATTTTTCTCCTTAAAATTTTCCCTTGCTTTTTCCAGAGCAGATGAATCAAGATCTTTTAATGTAACATTTTCATATATTCTGGCAGACCAGTCAGAGTATTTCTGATTTCTGATATATTCCAGTTCCTGTATATTCAACGGTGCCAGTGAGTCATGTTCACGCCCATAATAATGTCCTTTCCAGGAAGTGGGAATTCCCGAAGGGGCTGCAGGAATTTGAAACATAATCACTCTTCCTTCCTGAAAAGATAATTCATATATTTCTATAAATGTTAATCTGTCACTGGTATGATCTGCCACATCTTTTTTAAGTTTATCAAGACTTTCCCCGGTGTTCTTATAATTTGTTCCCACAATTTTTCCGTTATTATCCACACCGAATATTATCCAGCCATATTGAATCCTTTTCAGGTTGGCTTCATTACTTATAGCAGAGAAATATTTCCCGAGGTCTTCAAAGGGATAATCATTTTTCGCTTCCTTGAATTCAAACCATTCCTTTTCTTTTCTATACCTTAATTCGTTAAAGGTTTCTTCCTGTTGTCTTTTATCGAGAAGCATAAAGAGCCTCCGTTTTATATTTATCTCCATTTAAATGTTTTATTATCCGCCACATAATCCGAGAAATCCAGAATCAATCTTATCATTTACCTGTGTCATAGACTGTCACAGGAATAAATTTTTCTATATATAAAAATCAAACAAAACAAGTATATATTTTATATAAAATACATCGGTATTATAAAAAATATCACAATCTAACCAGAACATCAGCTATTTTATTATAAACAAAAAACATGCAAAGTCAAATTACACGTAAAAGATTACTAAAACTGAAAAATTTCACTCTGAGTAAGCACAAAAAGATAACAAATCCAGTAAATAAGCCAGTGCCAGTTTTTATACTTTATCTTTCGAAAAAGAACTGCAGGAAAAGAAAAAAGAGAAAAATTCCCTGAAATAAAAGGGTTTATTCTATTAGAAAAAATTCTTTCCCATAATTCTGATTTTTTTATACCGGAAGGCACATTTATATTATAAAAGAAGAAGACCGACAAAAGGTGCCGGTGGTGGAAATTTTTATAGAAAAATTAATTTCTTTAATTGTTTTATCATTTTTAGACACTGCGGAGAGAATAATTAATAATCACAGGCCGGATTTGATTATTTTTATGTTATAATAATTTAAAAGAGGTGTTATTTATGGATACAAACTCCCTGAGAGGTAGAATAAAAGGCAATTTACTATATTTATCGTTAGAAAAACTGCAGGAAATTAATAATCTTATGGAAACCATTATAGATAAAGGCGATAAAAAAATGATAAACATGAAAGGCATATGGAAAGGACTTGGTTTTGAAAAAATAGATAATCTGGAACAGGAAATAAGAATTGTGAGAAACACATCGGAAAAGGCTCTTGAAGGAAGGATTTCAAGATGGAATATTTAGCCGATACTGTAGCTATTATAAGATTTTTTGCTGATACCGGTAAGATTGGAAGTAAAGCCAAAAAAATTTTTGAAGAAACGGAAAAAGGAGACCATATAATCTGGATCTCTATAATGTCAATTGTTGAAATTATGTATCTGGCAGAAAAAAATAGAATTCCTATCAGCCTGGAAGATTTTGTTGAAAAAATAAAATTAAACAGAAATTATAAACTTATTGATCTTGATCTGGACATAGTAAGGACGGCAAACAAATTAAACGGTCTGGAACTTCATGATAGACTGATAGTCGCCACTGCGAAGTATCTGGATATTCCCCTTATTACCAGTGATAGTATTATAATTAATAGTGGTTTTGTTGAAATTTTATGGGACAAACAAAAAATATAAAAAAGTAAAAAACTCTCGGAAGTGTAAATAATGTTAGATGATATAATAGTAGAAGAAGTAAGAACCGTCAGAGAAAAACTGGCAGAAGAATATGATTGCGATATTCATAAAATCGGGCTTATGATAAAAGAGACAGAAGAGGAACATAAAAAAGAAGGATGGAAGGTTGCAAATAAAAAAGATTTACTTGCTGAAACAGCAAAATTATAATTTTCACAGCCATATTAAACTGCTATTTCCAGTTCCTGCTGATTCTGAATAATAATCTTCGGATTGGAATTTCTGGGAGGTACAGGTAATCCCTTTTCTTTTAAAAGGTTTACATGTTCTATCATTCCCCATTTTGCTTTATAAATGCAATCTTCAATGGAATGACCTATTCCTGTAAAACCTTTTAGCTCTGTAGAATAAAAACCAAAATAATCCGGTTCTTCTGTTGCTTCTATTATTAAAGAATATTCTAATTCAATCATTTTATCACGCCTTTATGAATTATTTCAAACCTGCTGCCTTCAGTATTGCCTGGCAGGTACCTTTTGGAATTTCCTTTATGTTTTACTCCTGCCTTTTTCATACAGTCAGGCGTTGATTGCTGGAGCATTACTTACTCGACTGAGATTCGTGGGGTTCTGGGGTAAACTCATATATGTCTCCCTTTTTGCTTCTTGTTTTCCTCAGAAATTTAACCATATATTCCTCTTCTCCTAATTGTTTGTTTAAATATGTTCTTATATTATTTAATTCCTCTTCTTTCCTGATAATTGTCTCAATTCTTTCCCCTCTTTCAAGGGACTCAAAAATCTTTACTTCTTCCTTCTGTTTTTTTACTTTTTCTTTTTTTATTTTATGTTCAAAATATTCATATTCATCCTCTCTTTCTGTTTCCAGACATTTTTTACAATATACTTCAGGGTAATATCTTTCTGCTATTAAATTTGCAAGTAAAAAAGTCCTTCCACAGCTAAAACATTCATATGTTCCCTGCCCTGACATGGCGCAATCTGATTGCCACGATTTATACTTTTTCTCTTCCCACTTTGCCTGTTGTTCTAAAAATTCCTCATAATCCAACCCGTCTTTAATCCAGTTTATTAAATAATCCCTGTAATCAGTTTTTATTTTTTCTTTTTCTTCTTCCTCTATATCATCATTTTCTATATGGTCTAACACGCCATAATAATAGTCTGCTAATTTCTCCAGTTCTTCAAGACTTTTCTCCTCTAAATTTTTCAATGCATTTCTCTTTTTTTCTTCTTCTGTTTCCATCTGTTCAAGGTATTCTAAAGCTGCTTCCAGGCTGAATATACTTTTATTTAAGTTTTCATCTTCATCGTATTCTGGAACATGATTTTTTTTCTCCCTGTCCTCTCTTTCTACATATACTGTAAGACAATAAACCCTTTTCCCTTCATTTTCATCAAAATATTTCTCTGTAACATCCTGTTTAAAGTCTACTCGAAAAGATGTTTTTAAATCAGCAGCCAGGTATTTTTCAAGGTTTTTCATTAATTCAGTTATGTTCACACTGTCAGGTAGAGTTATTTCCAGACAGTTGAACATTTCATCATATTCACAATGAATCAGTTCTTTAAAGTATTTTCTGGTTATTTTTTCAATTTTGTTTAACATTAAAATAAACTCAATTGCTGATCAAAATTTATAAATCCATCTTCTATTCTGTTTCCGGTATATTCTGAAGTAATTTTCTGTTTTCCGTTAACGGTATTTCTTAAAACCAGACTGTATATATTATCAAAATTATTGTATATGGAGGTTTCCTTTAAAGCTGTAAAGCATATCATCTGGGTATTGTATTTTTTTACAAGACCGAAGAGAACTCTGAGAAGATGATCTGCAGTGGTACTGCCGAAGGGATTGTCTGCAAGAATAACAAAGGAGCTTTCCTGGCAGGTTTTTTTCGATCTTATAAATGAAAGTAAGGAAATATACATGGCGAAAAAGCAGGTATATTTCTCTCCTCCTGAAAGGAATAATACATTTTCCCATGGCTCATATCGCTTAACAGCCTGATTGATGTGAGGCTTAAAGACTTCTACCCGGCATCTGTTTATATCACTGATTACTTCAATTAATTTCAATGAAGACATCATTGATTTTATCATGGAGTAAGTTTTATTTCTGTCTGAGCCATTTTCATCATAATCCTTTTTTATATCTTCAATACATCTGTCTATATAAAGATTCATCCTGTCCAGATTGGTCTGTTCATCTCCATGTTCAAGTTTTATCTTTATCATTTTCACACTGCCGTGACCTGTAATATTTATCCCTGATCTGCTATCAATAGAATTGATTTCATTTAAGAATTTTTCTGCCTCTCTTTTACAGTCTTTTACCAGTTCCTGTTTGTGTCTGTTTATATCAGAAAGACTGTGCTCGCATATTTCTTTCAACCTGTTTACCAGAGCAATACATTCGGAAAAAACCCTTTCCACAGAGTGAATATTATACAGTTCATCATCAGAAGAATCCATATTTACAGAAGATATAAAATTACATATTGCCTGTTCGTTACATTTCCCGAAATTACCTGATAGAGTATTATAGGCTTTCTGAACAGATATTTTCTGTTTTTCTATACTCTCTTTAAAATCATTATAAAAATGGGTTCTTTCTTCAAGATATTCTTTCAGATTTTCAAAAGGAATTTTATATGATTCTATCCCTCCATCTATCGCTTTCAATCTATTATCCATTGTGAAAATTTCTGCCCTGTCATGGTATTTCTTCAGGAAAGAAGATTTATTTACCAGATTTTCTTTCTTATTATTTAATTCTTCCAGTTTAGAAGCAATGCTTTTTATTCTTTCTTCAATTTCTTCTGCTATTTTACTGTCAGCCATCTGGAAATCAATGGCCGGTTCCCTGTTATAGGTTTTTAGAATATTTTGTTTACTATCATCTATTTTCTGTTCTATCAGTGCATATCGAAGTTTGAGTTGCTCCATATCTTTTCGTAAATTCTCTTTTTCCAGGTTCTTCTCAATTATTTCTTTTTCAATATCCTTTATTTCATGCTCAGGTAATGGCTCAAAATCTGAAAGATCTGATCTTATATCATAGTTTGAAAGTAATAAAGTAATTTTCTGGAGTTTTTGTTCGTATAAATAGATTTCTCCTTTAATATCTCTTGTTTCATTCTCCACATCATATATTTTCATGATAACTCTCTGTTTTTCTATGTCCATGTCGTGAAGTTTAAGTTCTGAACTGTTTATTTCACTATTATTCTTATCCGTCTTTTCCCGGCTATATTCTATATATTCTTTAAAATCATTTACTGTTTTATCTATATCAAATGTTACTTCCTGGGCGCCGTATTTTTTCTTTACCTCCTCTGAAAATAGATTAAATTTCTCTATTTTTTCCTGATAAGTTCCTGTTTTTCTATGAAGTTCATTAATTGTTTTGTCCAGTTCCTTCTGTTCTTTTTCAATATTTTTAATTTCTTCTTTTATACTGTTAATATCATTTTTCAGCAACTCAAGTTTTTCCATTATTTCATCGTATGCTTTTTCATATATATGCTTCAATGAAAAGAGACATCTGTTAAGAAGATACTTTTTATCTTCTCCTGTTCTGGAAATATTTTCCAATCTGGTCTTATTTTCAGAAAGCTCTCTCCTCCAGTTCTCAATATCTCTTAAAAGAGAGGCCCCTGTTGAACAGTTTACTGTATACTGTTTTTCTTCAATAAACTTCTCTAATTTATTCATATCCATATAAAGTGTATTAATTTTTTCCTGAATATCTTTCAGTTCCAGAATCTTCAGGAATAAATCATAGGAAGCTCTACGGCAGGAAAGGTTCTCTTTATCTATTTGCCTTTCTTCTATCTGCCAGTCTATTAATTTAATTTCTTCTGAAAGAACCTTTAATTGTTCCCATGTATATGTTATATAGTAGAATAATTCATTTATAGTTTTTTCTATTTTCTCCCTTAACACCGAATATTGGCGAACTTCTGTTACAACATTATCGCCGCAGGAAAGAAATTCTCTATAAAGATTGATACTTGATTGCAGATCAGGTATTTTTATAAGGTTTTCTATATATCTGTCAAATATGCCGGCAAGTAAATTTGCCTGAGATTTATCTTCATAGATGATACTTTCAATATACGGAATTACAATATATTCAATAAACTGTTTTGAACCGGCACTTTTCTCGAAAAACCTGTCTACTCCTCCTTCTTTGAGATTAATAGTTTTTATAGTATCCCATTCCAGTTCAAGTATATTAAAGGTTCTTAAGTGGTCAATATATTTTCTTCTCTCATTACTTTTGAAAATCTTTATATCTGCCTGTTCCTGGATAATTTTTTTGAACTCATTGTAACCTGTAAGAGTGTTATTGTGTTTAACAGCGTTAATATTATCTATATCCCATGGGTTTTTATTATTATACTGATAGGTAAACATAAAATAATTTACTTTACTGTCTTCATTTGAATTACCGGTAACACACATACCTGTAAGAAGATAATTATCTTCAATACCATCCATGCGCCATTCCAGCATAATATAAGATGTATTTTTATTATCAGTGAAGAAATCTTCAAATTTTCTTTTACCCAGGTCACTTCCGGGAAGGATACACTGAAGAATAAGCTGGAGAAGTACTGTTTTCCCTCCTGTATTTACGAGATTAAAAAGAGTATTTTTTCCTCCCGGTTCAAAGGTATTATTAGTAAAACCTTTCATACCGTTATCATATATAAAATTTACAATTCTTATTTTATTTATTACCGGCATAATCTAACCTGCATGATTTATAAAATCAAGTATCTCCTTTTTCCTTTCTTTTGCAGTATAGTACACTGTAACCATAGAGTCCATTTTCTCACTGGTTCTTATTATACGTCCGTCTTCCACCATTAAAAGCTTTTCATCACACAGAAATTTAAGGACTTTACTTATATAAGCCATTCTGCTGTTTTCCGACTTTTTCAGGTTTTTCTTTCTTTCATCATGGATCATTAAACTGTCCCATTTATTCACGACAGAACTGAATTTCATATCCATAGCTTCCTCTAATTCTTGCAGATCCTGTAACTGTTTAAAATTATCTATCTTAATATCAATAAATTCATACAGCTCTTCTATTTCCAGAAACTCACGGTATTTCATGTCATACCCTTCACCTCTGTAAAAAAGTGCCAGAATGGAAAGGATTATAAAATAACAGGTATAAAGTTCTTCATTATCTGTAATATGGAGTTCCTTTCTCAATTCACTGTTTGTATATCCGAAAACTTTATTGTCTGTCTTTGCACTTATATATTTTCTGTCACGGCCATGGAGGATAATTGTGCCTGTTTCTTCTTCAAGGACGCTTAATATGTGTTTTATATCATCATTACTATATCATTTACTTTTTCCCTGAGCTGTTTTACCATAATACTCAGATCATCGACTATATGAAGGGCTTTATCGAAAACACCTTTTTCAATCTGCTGTTTAAGATAAAATTGAGTAACAGGTATTCTGAGTTCTTTATGGACTTCTTTTGTCATAAAGAGCATTTCCATCCCCTGATCGGTGAGTTTATATTTTACCTTCTGTCTGCCGATTTTAACTTCATCCTGGGCAATGAGGGATACATTTATATATTCGGGAAGAGAAGTAAAGGGATTCATATATTTGTATTTATATGTAAATCCGCTGTTCTGAAGTATATCAAACAGTATATAATGACAGATTTCCATTGCTTCATCAGAGGTAAGTTTTTCCTTATAATTCTCATATATTAATTCGTGAAGAAAATCTGCAATGGCTATGCTGTCACTGCTTATATTTTTAATCATGCCGTCAAGCATAAAAAGCATTGTTGAAAAGGTGAGAGTAAATATATTATATTGTTCATATCTTTTTGAATTACTTAATTTTTCGTGAAGACATGCAAAGGGAGCCATGTTTTCCATTCTTATTCTGTAATCTTCAAGGAATTCAAACATAATTACCCTCTGTAATAACGAAAAAACTCATAAGATAATACTTCCTGAGGTATATACTTATTTTTGTCCAGTATATTCCGAATCTTATCAGCTTTAAGTGTATCAAAAAATGATAAAAATTGATCAATATCACACCGGGTCTGTGAAGTTCTGATGTCAGGTGGGTCTTTACAGAGATCAATCATTTTGTTGTATAAATACGCAAAAGGTTTTATATTCCATTCAGGAAATTTATTCATAAGGCCTGTGAGGATATTTATACCTTCAAAATCAAGATCGCCTGAGTAATATATCTCTGTTTTTCCTGTATTAAAGCCGGTTATTTCATTTAAAAACCCTGCGCTGCCTTCTATCTTTCTGCCTTCGCCGTAAATGAGCATTTTAAAAGAAATATTATCAATCAGATTATCTCCCCTGTCCTGAAAGGAACGCTTTATTGTAAAGAAAGTATCTTTATTTTCAACAATAAGGATATGGTCTATAAAACCTGCCGGCATATAATAGAAAAACGGCTCAGGAGTATTATAGTAATTGAGTTTTTCTTTATCTAATTTCAGCCGTGAAAGTATATTTTTGTCTTTTTCTGAAATGAATTTTTCATCATTGAATATCTGAAAGGATCTCTCATTTATAGAGAAAGGTATTTTAAGGGTTTTTCTGCTCTCACTGTTTGAAAAGAAATCTCTTAATTTTCTTATTATTTCCCTGTCTTCCTTATAGACTGAAAGGTTTTTCAGATAAAAATTATTATCCATTTCAGGAGGGAAGGTATTAATTTCCTTTATCAATTCTTCTTCATTATCGAGTTTTTTTTCTAAAATCCAGTAGGAATTATAAAGGGGAGGATTACGGCCGTTAAAGTCGGATTTTTTTACCGGTGCCAGGAGACTTTTTTCTACAGCTTCCTTTATGGAATCGGTAAATAAGATATAGTCTTTAAAGTATTTTTGTAATTCTCCCGTATCTATCTTTTTCTTTTTATAATTTTTTAAAATTTCTGCTATTTTATTCACGATTTAATCAAAGAGCTCTCTGGCGTATTCTATCTTCTTCAATAATAGTAAAATTGGAAATTACCGGTACAGTCCCTTTCCGTAATATTCTTAACAAAATCCTGCCAGGGTCTTCAGGTGTTTCAGGTGTAAATCGAAAATATAATAAACCGTAAGGAACAGGTAACTTATATTTATAGATTAATTCTCCGTAATCTCGATCAAAAGTCAATATGATCAGTTTTTCCTGATTTGCCCTTTTCAAAACCTCTATATCTTTTGCCCCTGGAGTTTCTTCAATTACACTTATAACTTTATAACCGGCATTCCTTAAAAATCTGATACTGACAAGGGGGAAATTTTCATTCGCAAGAAAATTCATTAAGCAACCTCCACAGGTAACTCATAGATATGTTCTTCTTTCATACATTCCATAACAAAAATGAACACGGCACGAAGACTTTCTTTTGTTAATGTAGGATAGTTTTCTATTATCTGTTCTTCAGTCCACCCTTTAGCAAATAATCCCAGGATAAATTCTACAGATAACCTTGTACCTTTTACCACAGGTTTACCAAGTAAAATACCGGGGTCTGAATGAATAAATTTTCTCCAATCTATATCAGGCATAAAATCACCCCTTTTTCAATTCTCTTCTCCAGTATAGACTGAATTTGTAACAAATTCAAGTCCGAACTTGAGTTATGGCATACTGGCCGGTACAGAATAAAGATCTGTTGACTTCACATGCTCCCTGAGATTTATTGAACCGGGCCGGTTTTTCTGAATTATTTCATAAGTTTAACTAAAGTTTAACTATTTATCCAATCTTATTCCATTTTTTTATTCTCTCTATTACTTCATTTAATCTCTCATCTAGATCAAGAACTGTTTTAAGTCATTTTTTTTAAATTTCTTCTATATCTTTCATTTTAAAATCCGAATAGGGAATGTCTAAAGAATGTCTAATATATATGTTTCCAATCTATTGCATTATCTATATTTCAGGTTAAAAGAATGTCTAAAGAATGTCTAAAGAATGTCTAAAATGACTAAAGTTTAGATATTCAAAACCCATTTGGAATCTCTATTATTCCCTATATTTTTTATTGTTCTATCTTTCTTAGACATTAAATAAATGAGATTCTTCACTTTATTAATTTTTTGTTTCTCATCCAGAATATCAGAGAGTTTATCCTTTAAAAGTTCATATATTTCCTGCCTTGAAGAAGAACCATATTTTTTTATAAGCTCAAGAATCATATCTTTATAATAACTATCATCGAAAGCTCTGTATTTTATATAACTTATTTTGTCACCTGTAATATCTGCAATTTGAGAAGCAACATAAATATTAGGATATCTTCCTTCCACAAGTTTTTGTTTCTTAAGAATATTATATTCATCTTTAGTAATAGATTTTCTCTTTTGAACTTTGTCCAATAACATAACTGATGCAAGGCTTAAATCAGTATTATTAATAAGAATTCTTGTGTAATTTTCATCAAGTACTGTTCCATAAATCGTAACAAATACTCTCCCCTGCTCAGTTAAATCATAATCAGGCATAGGAAAATACCTTTTTCTCTGAAGCCGGAACATCCTATGTATTCCACTGGAAATAGTATCAATCATATTCAATCGTACCATAGCATTTGTCAGAAAAGAGTTTCTATAAAATGGAGGCACATACCCCGGAGAAAACAGATTCTCAATATTGCCGGGAATAAAGGTTCCTTCATTAATAAAAAATAAGCGATCCGGTTTTTCAATTACATTTATCCTTCCCCTTAATGTATAATCCTGATGGGCAATACAGTTATGAAGAGCTTCCCTTATAATATACGGTTCATATTGTTGTGTTTCCACAGGGAAAAGAGTATTACCCGGCATATATCTGTATGTAAGATTTCTGATTTTAGAAAAAACCTTATCTACTGACAGTATAAAAGGAGGCCCAAAATGCTCATAATCAATCCTGCTTCCCTGATTATCTTCTAAAATCCAGGTAATCTGAGATATAAAAGGGTTCAGGTATTTCTGTGTTTCTTCGTTTCCAAGCAGTATTATGGCTGTTGCTGTTATTTTTCCGTCTATGGTAATATTTATTTTGTTAAGAAATGTTTCATCATCCCAATCATCCACTTCTGATGAAATTTTAGGATTTTTCTCCTTAAAATTTTCCCTTGCTTTTACCAGAGCAGTTGAATCAAGATCTTTAAATGTAAGATTTTCATAAATTCTGGCAGACCAGTCAGAGTATTTCTGATTTCTGATATATTCCAGTTCCTGTATATTTAACGGTGCCAGTGAGTCATGTTCACGGCCGTAATAATGACCTTTCCAGGAAGTCGGAATTCCAGAAGGGGCAGCAGGAATCTGAAACATAATGACTCTTCCTTCCTGAAGAGATAATTCATATATTTCTATAAATGTTAATCTGTCATTGGTATGATCTGCCACATCTTTTTTGAGTTTATCAAGACTTTCCCGGGAGTTTTTATAATTTGTTCCTACAATTTTGCCGTTATTATCAACACCGAATATTACCCAGCCATACTGGATTCTCTTTAAATTGGCTTCATTACTGATTGCAGAGAAGTATTTCCCGAGGTCATCAAAGGAATAATCATTTTTCGCTTCTTTAAACTCAAACCATTCCTTTTCTTTTCTGTATCTCAGTTCATTAAAGGTTTCTTCCTGTTGCTTTTTATCGAGAATCATAAAGAGCCTCCGATTTCGAATAATTAAATATATTAAACCATATTACTTATAAAAAAATTATATATTTCAAAGCCAAGTCTTTACTATTTATTCAAGGCAAGGCAAGTTAAATACTTCTGTTCTATTACAAACTTCAAAAAACACACAGAGACGACAACATAAAAGTTCATCAATACAAAATATTTCACAAAAAGGATCACCACTGTGCCCAGATCTATTACCACAACGAACCTGATTTTCATCTGTAATCTGATTTCTTTTCATAGCTAAAACTTTTTGGCGTGCACAATGATATAATTCCCCATCCTTAAAATAAGATCGTGGTTCTTTAGTCGTTCTTATCAATACAATATTGTACTGATGTTGATCATATATTTTTTGGCAACTAAGCCAACTATGATATGAGCAATTTTCTTCTAAATCTCCTGAAAGATAATGAGTATTAGTACCAGTAATAATTAAATAAATAATTTCTTTTGAGTTATTATAGACTTTAGTAACAGTTTTTAGGGAATCTATATATTTCTCATAATACTCAGATAAAGGAATAAGATTTATAGTTTTTCCTATAGTATTTTTTATTTCTTCAAATAATTCTTCCGCTCGTTTTTTTACTTCTTCAAGATGATTGGGTAATTGTTCATATTTAGATGGTATAGTACAAACCTGCCCTTCATGCCCTTTTACTATACAAAACAATTTTTCATAATTAGTTCCCAAAATTATTACAGGTTCAATTTTAATTATAGGAGATGGGGCATCATAAATATTGGGTTGCTCAATATATAAAAGTTTAACACCATTTATAGCAAATTTTACGTAATTTGGATCAAGTTTAAAAAGAAGTTCTTCTACTCTTATAAAAACTAATTCTTCAGAAATATTATTATATTCAAGTTCTCTAAATAATTCATTATAACGTTTCTCAATATCATCTTTGTTTTCCCATATTGAAATTTTTGATGCTTCTGGAAAACCTGATAAAAAAGCATTTTCTGGATCTACAAATAAGATTAACCAATCTCCATTTGTAATCACAACTCTTTTTGGTACGTGATTAAAATTGCTTTTAACGTTCTTTATATAATCCCTAAGCGTATTTAACCACTCATTCCAGTCATTGAGTAACTTTTCTCCTTTAATTCCATCACAAATTATAGATGCTAAATCCATTTCCTTTAGCTTTGTGCTTTTCAATCTAGTAGACCGCCACAGTATTTTAAACCAATAGAAAAATGTAGTATAATGGTC
>CAYSLJ010000133.1:0-20052 GCA_964431735.1 uncultured Synergistia bacterium
CGAGGATGATAACCGTTCTAACAATTTGCCAGGGTTATTTTCTTACAGTCTCTAACTTACATTTCCTTCAAAGAAAGTCCGCTGCCTCCATACTTTACTTTAAGTATTTCGGCAAATATACTCACTGAAATTTCTGCCGGACTGTCTCCTCCTATATCCAGACCTATAGGTGAGTAGACTCTCTTTAATTTATCCTGACTTATTCCTTCTGAAATAAGCTGTTCAAAGAGGGTTTTTACTTTTGTTCTGCTTCCTATCATGCCTGTATAGGCCGGCTGTTCATCTTTTTTCAGTATGGCTCTTAATACGACATGATCCCATTTATGGCCTTTTGTTACGAGAATTACACAGGTGTGGCTGTCGAAGGTTATCTCTTTTACGCTTTCTACAAAATCCATGCATAATATTCTGTCTGCCAGGGGAAATCTTTCTTTGTTTGCAAAATCCGGTCTGTCATCCACTACTGTAACTTCATAATCCAGCATTTTTGCAAGTTTGTATACTTCCATACATACATGACCGCAGCCGAATATGACAATTTTTTCCGTCATATTAATCGGTTCCATGTATATTGTAACCTTACCTCCGCATGTGGAACCGACACTGCCCGGTTTCCCCATTTCCAAATCAAGCATTACAGTTTCAGGTTTTCTGCTTTGAAATATATGTTCTGCTTTTTTTAATGCCACTGATTCAGGACTTCCTCCCCCTATTGTTCCGAAGGTTTTTCCATTTTTCAGCAATAACATTTTTGCTCCTGTTGTATTGGGAACAGAACCTTCTGTTTCTATGATTGTAAGCAATACGGCCTGCTCTTTTTTATCCATTATATTCACTATTTCACGGTAAATATTATCTAACATGTTAAAATACTCCTTTTTTTAGTGCTGATAGCGATAAATACGACACCCTCCCGTCACGCGTTACGCGTCACGACTATAAACAGGACTTACGCAAAAAATAATGAAAACCCAGTCATTGCTAGCGAAGCGAAGCAATCCCACTGGTATACCGAAAATTGTCGGGATTGCTTCGTCGCTTCGCTCCTCGCAATGACAAAATGCGTAACTCCTGTATAAACACTTAGTGGTGCCAGCGGTAAATACGACACCGGACAATCTGTAATCTTCTCTCCTCCCGTCACACGTTACGCGTCACGCGTCACGACTATAAGCACCTGGCTGTATTCAGTATTATCGTCTCAATAACGTAAAGTTTTCCGCCGGAGGTTTGACATGACCTATGAGAATACCATCTATCTTTTTCAGAGACAGTAATTTTTCTCCGAGTTTTATAGCTTCCTTACGTTCCTCTTCTTTATGAACCTTGTTAATAAATACGATAACTCTGGATTTTTCCGGAACTGTTTTCAGGTATCCGTCGGGATGTTTGAATAAAGAATATATGACATTTGTATCTATTAATTCCCCTTTATTGACCTGTAACATTTTGCAGAAAAGGCCGCATCTGTGACAGTTGTTATCATCAATCCTTGACATAAGGCAATCTATCCCCAGGACAGCTATAAAGAGAGTTGTAAAATCCGGTACTACCGGCTCTGTATCGGAATGAGCCTTTATAGATCTGCCTCTTGAGCCGTCTGCTTCAATAATTAAATAATTACTGTTGGTTTTTCCCAGAATATCTTTACATATCCTTGTTGTAATACCTTTTAATTTTCCCTGTGGCAGTACTTCAGATGCAAGATAGATTAATTTATTTTCTCTTAAAGAAGTATCTATCCTGCTCAACCAGAGATGTTCCGTCGTAAATATGAGTATGTCCCTGTCTCCTGTCTTTGGCGGATAAATCTTCGTTGTAGTTGTAAAAATTACTCCTTTCCCTATAGTGTTCAATTTTCTTGCAAGATAAGTACCGAGACCTGTTTTACCTCCACCTCCTGTGATGGAAATACATTCTTTCTTTGATAAAGTAAGACCTTCCAGTAATGTTTTTTCTTCTCTTTTCAATGTACCTCACCTTTCAATTTACGCGTCACGCGTCACGACTCAATAACTCCAGCATGGATTGTCTCCGTAAACAGGCAATACTCCGTTTAATAAAGGTATTTCTTCACCTGTATCTATATTTGCAATCCATATTTGTTTATTATTAACATAAATTACATGTTTTCCATCGGGAGACCAGGCCGGATTCTGACCTCCGTAGATGGTTACCTGTCTTTTTTCAAAACCGTTGCCTGTAATTTTTCCTGCCCATATCTGTGATGGTATACCTGTAGTAAAGAGGAATAAATTGGGATTTGTCTGTGACCAGATTACATTACTGATAGAACCTGCTTCTTTAAAATCCATATAATAACTGTCCTGTGTGCTTTTATCCCATATATAAACACCGGCTCCTCTATCTTCCTGTTCTGCACTCCTGGACATGATTATAGGAAACAGACCGTCTGTAGTGGATTGATTTTTTATTTTTCCCGAATTCTGTCCGTCAATTTTCAGACCGTCAAAAGGAAGAGGGGAACCGGAATTTTTCTTTTCTTCTTTTATTTCCTCATCTGTTTTCAATATGTCTTTTCTTCCTGCGCCTCTTAAATAAACAATCTTCTCATCACCGGTAAACCAGCTCACACCGAAGGGAGAACTGCCTGTATCGGCAGTAAATATTTTTTTATATTCCTTTCTATTTATAAGATCGATAACAGTAACTTCTTTGCCTTCCTGACAGGCAAGGTATTCACCTGTGGAAGAAAGAGACATTGAGTGGAACAATGAACTCTGCTTTATTACCTCTCTCTTTGTGCCGTCTGTAGAAGAAAGTATTATCTCTCCTGAAGGACTTATATAGGCAATCTTATCGCCTGCGAGAGATACTGTCGGGTGATGGCCATGTGATAAAACTGCAGAAGTGCCGTTTGAGAGATTTAACATACATATGTCTCCTTCTCCGGAGAAATAGATTTTTCCTGAAATATTAAGCCTTGTTCTGATGTCCTGAAAGGATTTTATTTTATCTGCATATTCTGAAAATTCTGTTTTTGGTTCTACAGTTTTACCGGGAGTATATTTATCCAGTGAAACAAGTTGACCTGATAAATTTAGAAAATCCGTAACAGCTATTTCAATATTATCTTCATCGCCGTTTACTACAATTGGCATGGCTTCCCCTCTTGATTCTGCTATGGATTCCATGCCGTAAATACCTACACCGTCTCCGAGACCTATATTATTGTCCAGATTATCATCTATTACGACAGTGAGAAAATATTTCCCTTCAGGTACTTTCAGTGTGAACAGGCCTCCCTGCTTATCTATTGTTGCTCTTGCTTTTACCGTGCGGAATGTAGCATCGGAATAGGCTTCTACAATACCTTTCGAAAGGGCATGATCTTTCCATATAACCCTTCCTTTAACGGTATATTCCTGTTCACCTGAAGAAGGAGTTTTCGGGGTATTCAGAACAGAATTATCACCTGGCTGCTTTTTGGGAGTTACCGTTATAGTGATCTGTTCTGTTCCCGGTCTTGCAGATTTCAATACAGGTGTATCTGTTGCAGTATAATTTGCAAGGATATCATCTGTGTCAAGTATCTGATTTTTATTTATGTCGACAAAAGCCTGAATATAATAATCCTTTTCAGGCAGTTCTAATTCAAAGAATCCGCTTTCGTCTTTAACATATGTACTCGTAATAAATTTCTTGAAATTCATGTCGGAAAATACGAATATTGTAATACCTGTGGGATCATTGTCATTATAAATAACTTTTCCTTTTAAGATCCCTTTTTTAAATTCATTATCGGGAACAGATGTTTTTCCCGGCACAGGTGTTTTATTCGATATATCATCTGGAAGAATAGGATTTTTAGTAATCGCAGGCACAGGAGTCTTCATTGCTATATCGTGAGGTAAAGATATATTATTTCCCGGAGAAGGAATACAGGTAGCAGAGATTAAATCAGGCATATCTATTTTATCTTTCATTTCGTCAAGAACAAGAATTATTTCTCCTCCTCCTGTATTTACCTGCTTTGGTTTCCCTTTTTCATATACGGAATAATACTCACGGGTATCAATTTTTTTATTGCCGTTATCATCACTGAAAGAACGAATATAATATTTTCCATCGGGAAGAGAAAAACTGGCTGAACCGTTTTCTTCCCATACGGCAGTCGTTGCCAGAATATTATTGAATTGCTGATCTGATGCAACCTGAACCAGACAGCCCAGTGGAGAATGGTCAGAATAAACAATTTTTACACGTAAGTTGCCTTTTATCCTGGGAGTTGCTGTTGGTACAGGTCCGGGAGTGATTGCAGTGGGAGCAGGGGAAGGGGTTTCCTGAACAGGAGTATTTGCAGATACTGGCCCTTCTTCTTTAAATATGATGGTAATTTCTTCACCGCATTTGACAGGCTCAGGTTCTTCTCCTCCGTAAATTACAGCTGTATCACCCTGGTCTATCTGACCGTTTCCGTTTGTATCATAAAAGGCATGAACATAATAAGTACCTTCCGGTACTGTTATATTAAAAGTCCCGTCAGAAGAGGTTACTTTTGAAGCTGTTACAAGTGTTTCAAAGGTAGAATCCTTAAAAAGTACTATTACTGTGCCAGTAGAAGAATGGCCGGGAATTATTACCTTACCTTTCAGAGTTCCTTTTTTCCCTGATGAAGGAGGATTATTATCTGAAGAATCTTTACCGTCTGAAGGCAATCCAGAATTATTCAGAGGACTGTTCCCCTGAGTTCCGAGAGGAAATACTACGTCTGTACCGGGACTTACTGCGACAGGTTTATCACCTCCATAGGTGAACAGTAAATCTCCTCCATCGGTCTGACCGTTTCTGTTAACATCTATCTGGGCCTGAATATAATATTTACCGGGCGGAAGAGCTAATTCGAAGGAACCGTCCTGAGACTGGATAACTATGCCTTTTATCATATAGTCCATTTCAGGATCATCAAAGAAGAACAGAACTACTATCCCCTGAGGATCGCCTCCGGGATAGATGACTTTTCCTTTGAGAGTTCCCATGTCTCCCATATCTCCGTAACAGTGAAGACATGTCATTAAAAGGAAAGTAATAAGTAAAATAGATAATTTTTTCAATAGATTTCCTCCTTTTTAATCGTGACGCGTAATGCGTGATGCGTAATGAGTGTTTACCGGTTCCGGGCGACCACGGTTTGCCACTGCTACTCACTGTTCACTTCTCACTATTCACCACTTACTAATTCCTCCAGCTTTTCGGATCCAGAGCATCCCTGAGACCATCTCCTACAAAATTAAAACCCAGCACTGTAAGCATTATCAACAGTCCCGGGAAAAGAGTCATCCACGGAGCTATTCTTATATATTCCTGACCATCCCGTAGCATGCTTCCCCAGCTTGCCTGAGGTGGTTGAACTCCTATACCGATAAAACTTAATACGGATTCCGTAAGAATTGCCCCTGCTATGCCAAGAGTTGACAGGACTATGACAGGTGGCAGAACATTTGGCAGTATATGTTTTATTATAATCCTGGCAGATGACGCTCCTGCAGCTTTTGCCGACTGAACAAATAATTCTTCTTTTACGGCGAGAAACTGACCTCTTACAAGCCTTGTTACTCCTGCCCAGCTTGTAAGACCTATGACTATCATAATATTTAAAATACTCGGTTCCAGCATAACCTGGATTGTCAGTATAAAGAAAAAAGTGGGCAGACATAGCATTATATCTACAGTTCTCATGATAACAGTATCTATAAAACCTCCGAAAAAACCTGATATACTTCCCAGGATTATTCCTATGGATACATAGATAAATACGGAAATAAAACCTACTGTAAGGGAAATACGCGAACCGTAAAGGGCTCTGCTCAGATAATCTCTTCCGTAATTATCTGTACCGAACAGATGTGTAATGCCGGGGGCAACCGGAATACCGTTTATATCTTTATCTATTTTGTCGGGATCATAAGGAGAAATGACAGGAGCGAAAATAGCAATAAAAAACATAATAGAAAGTATTATTAGTCCTGCCAGAGCCAGTCTGTTACGGATAAATTTTTTCCATATTTTATAATTAATTGATTCTATTTTTGTATCTTCCATAAATTTTTTTTGATATTCTTTTACTTTATAAATTTATAACTGCAACATATTTTGTTTTTTATTATTCAACATAAACAGGTAAAAATCCTTTATATAAAAGGCTTTTTCTGTTGAATAATATGTTGCAATTATGTTATAATAATATTCTACGACCATAGAGGGGGATAATTTTATATCAATGAATAAAACATTACTATTACTTATTTTTTTTATTTTTTCCATGTTTTTATCTATAGCTGTAAGTGCCCGTAATAATTATATAGTTGTTTACGGCGATAAATTTTACCTGAAGCTTTTTGATGCAAATGGAAAATGTTTGAAATGTTATCCTGTAGGACTTGGATTGAATGGTATGGGTAAGACCAGAGAAGGTGATAAAAAGACTCCTGTGGGAGCATATGAAATAATCTGGAAAGCATCCAGATTTGCTAAAAAAGACGGAGGTTACCTTATTCAGGATGGTAAAGCTTTTTGCGGCCCCGGTAATATATTTACTACTGATCCTGATACAGGTTATTCCGATGAGTCACTCTGGACTGACGGTTATGGCGGAGAGAGGGCTGTTGTTATGTGTTTGAATTACCCGAATGATTCCGATAAAAGTAAAGGATATACAGGAGGATGTATAGAAATACATGCCACCCTGTTTGGAGGAATAGGAGAATATTCTTCTGCAGGATGTATCAGAATGTATCCTGACGATGCAAGAGAACTGTATAAGCTTGTTGATGTGGGCACAAAGGTTTTTATTAAGGAGTGAAAATTTATTAATTGTCTCTTTCCTCCCGTCACGCGTTACGCGTTACCCGTTACGATTTAATATAATTGAGACAGTTGTCGTTGCTGAATAATTCTTCATACAGGGTCAAGTTCCACAAGAGCTATAACATCATTGGGACAGAACTTCGCACATATGCCGCAGTGAATACATGGCAGAGGTTTCTTGTTTTCTATATCCCATTGCATTGCATGAAGTGTACAGGCTCTTACGCATTTACCGCATCTTATACAATTTTCTTCTATAAGTTTTACTCCACCTCCGGGCAATAATTCCAGAGCACCGGCAGGACAGACTGCCATGCAGTCAGGTTCAGGGCATCCTGTACACATTCTTATGGAGAAAGAGCCTTCAGTCCCCGCATAGGCTCTTACCCTCATGGCGCTTTTATCTGTTGTAACTTCATTGTGAAAAGCCCTGGAACAGGCATACATGCAACTGAAACATCCTATACATTGATCACGGTTTATAACACGCATTTTTTTTCTCATAAAATCCTCCCCTGTAGTGAATAGTGAGCAGTGATAACACGTATTACTCATTACAAACCAATTGTCACACGTTACGCATCATCAGTTACGATATTAATATATTATATTTCTGTAATAGATATGGTAATGGTATTTCTGGATTTTGCTCCCACAGTTACGGCGATACCAGCAGTTCTATTTTTTTTACTGCCTGTAAACATAACACTTTTATCTGTAGAAAATACTTTTTCTATTTTCCAGCCTTTAGAAAGAAGTTCTTTCTTATAAAATTTTTCTATTTCAGGAATAGAATCACCTGTTTCCAGAGACAGGGTATTTACATGTTTATCACTGTAATTTATACTGACCAGAACTTTAGATTTCGGATATATGGGTACATCTGAAGGAAAATTTTTCGGAATTTCTCCGTTGTTAAAAGAAATGTTTTCACCATTTTTTCCTGTCATATTTATTTCTCCCATATTTTTAATGTCTTCTTTCTGGGCGTTTATAACATCATCGGGAAGTTTTCCTCCTCTGTTTTGAAATATACATCCGGAACCAGTAAGTATAACCATATATAGTAATAAACATAGACTTAAAAACTTCATTGAAATATCTCCTTCTAAAAATGAAACGTGAGACGTATCTTCACGTCTCACGCTTCACGCTTCACGCCTCACGTCTCACTGAATCATCCTTCAAATATTTTCTTTTCTTCTGTAGCTTTTTTCATGTCTTCAGCTTTATGAAGAGCTTCTTTTGCATCAAGATAACCTGAACCCTGTTCATTATCTGTAAGATTGGGCAGTTTATCTGCTGTAGACATAAGTATATTTTTTACCTGATAGGGAGTAAGATCGGGATTTGCTTCATACATAGCTGCCACTACACCTGAAACTACAGGTGTAGCCATAGATGTTCCCGGCATACCCATATAGGCTGTACCCAGTACAAGGGGCATACGGGAGAATATGGCTATACGCTTATCTACAACTTTTCTTGCATCTTCCGGTGATTTTCTGAATTCTTTTATGGATTCGTCTCTAAATCCGTAGACCTTCTTTAAAATATCATCAGGTATGCTCATTAGCTGAGCATCAGGGAAAGTCTTCAGCCAGTTCAGAGTAGCAAGTCTGTCAGCCATAAATTTACCATCACTTTCTGCCTTTGAACCGGGAGAAAGGGGAGCAACAATACTTTCTCCGGGAGCCAGCAGATCGGGTTTCACAAGTCCGTCAGGCGTCGGCCCTCTGCTTGAAAATGGTGTTATTGTGTCATCAGTTCTATCAGGAGTATTTTTATCATCTGCTGCACCTATTGTAATAGCAAAAGGACTGTCTCCCGGCGCACCTATTGTTCCTGCTTCAGGGCCGGAATTGCCTGCTGCAACCAGCACAGTTATTCCTGCTTTCACTGCCGCTTCTACTGCTATATCAGTAGGATCTTCCGAGTATTTTACGGCTTTATGTCCTAAAGACATATTGATGACTTTTATATTATATTTATCCTTGTTTTCCACAGCCCAGTTTATGCCTCTTATCACATCAGACGTTTTCCCTCCGTCAAGGCCCAGAACTTTTATGCCTATTATATCTGCATCAGGTGCAAAAGAGCGGAATTTACCTTCTGATAATGCGCCGTTCCCTGCTGCATCTCCTGCTACATGAGTTCCATGACCTCCGTCATCATAGGGAACACTTCTGTTATTAACAAAATCTACCCATCCTTTAATTCTGTTATTTGGTGTTATAAGGTCAGGATGAGGATATACTCCTGTATCTATTATGGCTATCCCCACACCTTTACCTGTATATTTTTTAAATATTTCATCCTGTGCCTCTGCTATGCCCATAGGCTCTTTGGCTATGGTAGACATTGCATTGTCAAGGAAAATTTCATCTTTTTCATCTGATTCTATTGCTTCTTTTACATCAGGCTCAGGTAGCCATCTCTCTACTTTGTCTTCATATACAATATAACCTGCTTTTTCCAGATCTTTTTTCTGGTCTTCGTTGAGTTTTGCCGTATATCCGCTTACAAGAGGTATCTGTCCATCTAATTTTACTTCTCTTGTTTCTAAATCTTTCTGGGTAAGTGCCATATTCTCTTCTATGCTGGCACTTTTCATCAGAGTTGGTCTTGGAATAATAAGATAACTTGAGTCAGAGGAAGAAGAAGCCAGTTTTACACTGTCTTTTACTTCAGAAGGCTGTTCCTTTACAATTCTTGGTGATATTTCCGGCAGTTTTGGTATATTGGAAGAATTAATTTTCATCTCATACACCCTTTCCTGTTAATATATAAAATTATCTAATATTAATATAACATATTTATTGAAGGACTTATATATTGAGTTGTTAATTTTTTGTTAACTTTTTTAACGAAGATAATTTTTTATAATTCCATAGATTTTTATTTTGCAGATTGATAGCAGTTTAAATATATGTGTCCCTGTATTTGATAACCGGTCACTGATTAATATTCTCCGCTGAAATACTGTTCCAGAGCTCTATAAATTTCTTCCATTATCTGTGTTTGATAATCCATTTTCTGCTGTAACTCCGATATGGAATTTCCCAGAGCTTCCTGTTGCTGAAATAACATATTTATAGCCTGATAAAGTTCTTCATCTTCCTGTGGCTGTTGATAGACCTGTTCCTGTGGCCGTGCCGGCGTGAGAGGTCTTGGTGTGAGAATATTAATATGGGGAAATTTTCTCTTCTGCTGTGGCAACATATATTCTTCCTGGACTTCCGGAGGCATTGAAGGCATTGCAGGCATTTTACCTCTCGGAGGACTTACAAATTTACCTACAGCTTCGGCAAGATTGCCTTCTATAGTTTTTTGATCTCTTATTTTCCCTGCAGCAGGAGGGCCGTAAGACGGGAATTTATCAGGTGAAACAGGAGTAAAATCTTCTTCTCTTTCTTCCGGTTCTATAAACTCTTCTCTTTTAGGGCCTTTAAATAATCCTATAAATTGGTCGGGACTCAGAGGTGTAAATTCCTGGGTTTGAGCTTTTGATACAGGTAATTCCTGCTGCTCCCTCATTTTCTGGGCTTTTATCAGTCCTCCTATTTTACCGGGAGTAAGAGGAGTAAGTTCTTCACCTTTTGGTTTTTTTCTTGTAGTCCCGGCAGTTGCACCTGTTTTCCCTGAAATCTGCTGTAATGGTTCAGGCTGAACCTGCTGTGTCATTATATTATCATGGATTTCTTCCGGCTCTCTTCTCCCTATTCCCATGGCTGTCGTAGCTCTCTGTCTTGTCTGACTCTGGGCGGGAACACTGCTATAGGACATAGAAGCCACAGAATGCCCCTCCTGCTGTTTCGATGACAATTTTTCATAACATTCATTACATATCATGGCGCCGTCAAAAATTTTGCTTCCGAATAATGTCATAGGAGAATCACATTTAGGACATTTCATAATTACTTATCTCCTTTAACTTTCTTTTCAGAACATCTAAATCTTCTTCCATTTCAAATCTTTCACTGAGCTGGAGGGCATTGGAATAAATCCTGTGAGCACCGTCATAGAGTCCCAGACTTTTCACTTTATCACCGGCCTGTATTAAATAAAAGTTTGAAAGGGAATAATCTTTACCTTTGAAGAAATGATAGGAAAGTTCTACTAAATCAGGTATTTCCCATTCTTCATATGTAAGTTCCAGCTTGTGTGCTATATTCAGGTGAAGTTCCTGTCTTTTCTCCTTCGGTATGGAATTGTAAAAGATTTCTTTCATAATATGATTTGTGAAACTGTATATTTCTTCTTTACCTCTTTTTTCTTTACTGAGGATTTTATTTTTTATAGCCTGTTCTATAAGAAAGGAATTTTTTTCTTCACTGAATAATACCTGTTCTTCTTTCCCGTCGTTCTCTATAAGAAAACTCAAATAAGAAGAATAGAAATTATCAGGGAATATTGAAGCTTTTGTTAGAAAATCTTTTGTCATGTTATCCATTAATTTAATTCTATCTATTAACAGTTCATTGATTGAATTTGGCAGAAGAAAATTTATTTTTTCCTCATCAACCTTCCAGTTGTTTTCTTGCCAGTTAAGTGTTTTACTTTCTATTAAAAAATTAATACTTTCTTTTATAAATAAAGGATTCCCTTCCGAAGCTATATATATTTTTTGAAATAGCTTATCCTCTATTGTTTCTGTCATGAGTATACTTTTTATCATTTCAGCTGTATGTTCCGGGCCAAGATTTCTTATACTGACGGATTTCGGAGAAAATACCTCATTCCATCTGGTCATGTCGGGAATAACTTCATATTCGCCAAAGAGCTTATCTTCATCTAAAGTCGCTATTATCAGAATATGGCCTTCATGTTTTTTCTGTAATTCCAGAAGGAAATTAAATGTAGATGCATCGGTCCAGTGAAGATCATCTATAGTTATAATAAGTGGTTTGATGTATGACAGGTCTATCAGAAAATTAAGGAGCAATCCCGATACATCTTCTGTACATTCAGGTTCTCCTCTTCTTCCGTAAGGTTCCATAAGAGGTATAATGTACGGATAAATTTTATCTGCCAGTTCTTTTATCTCCTGAATATCTCCGGACATATTTCTGAAAGGAATATTATGGGTTTCAGTTTTAAAATTCAGCTCTTTCTTAAAGAGCATATTATTATAAAGTTCATTTCTATCGTTAGAGAAGAAGGGGCATAAGCCATCTATTATAGTATAATAAGGGGAAAAGAATTTTTCTCTGCTACATATGCCTTTTACAAATAACATGTTTCTTATCCTGGCATATACTTCTATTTCTTCAAGCAACCTGGTTTTCCCTGTACCCTGAGGACCTGAAACCATTATAAGTTTTATATGTTTTTCTTCTTTCAGTTTATCAGCTTCAATATATAATTCTTTAAATTCTTCATCACGTCCTACAAGTGATGACCTGGGGTTAAGAAAGCTTATTCCTCTGTAAGATAAGTTTTCCGGTAAATTCATTTCATCAGACCTGTTCTTAAGAGCTTCCATCAATTCTCCGGCAGAACTGTATCTGTCATCAGGTTTTTTCTCCAGCAGTTTCATAGTTATCTGTTCTATGTGGAGGGGGATAGACGGATTATAAATAGAAGGGGATTTGGGCGGATCATTTACATGCTGCATAATAACAGTGATTTTACTGCTTCCTCTGAAAGGCTTTTTCCCTGTGAGTAATTCGTACATGATGACACCGAGAGAATATAAATCTGCGCGGCTGTCAACAGTGCTGTCCATAACCTGTTCAGGCGCTATATAGCTGGCTGTACCAAGTATTGCCCCTTCATTTGTCAGCTTATTGCTATCTAACATATTCAGAGCATAACCAAAATCAAGTATATTTATTCTACCTTCCTCTGTTATCATAATATTTGATGGTTTCAGGTCTCTATGGACTATGCCCGTTGAATGGGCATGGCTTAAAATATTACATAATTCTATCATAAGCCTTACTATAAAGCCAATACCGAATGTTTCTCTTTCCATAAGAACAGACAGTGCCATACCCGGAACATAATCCAGAACTATATAGTATTTACCATCAAATTCTTCTATATTTTTAGCTATGATGATATTAGGATGATTAATCTGTTCAGACATCTTCAGTTCTCTTCTGAGACGTTCTATTGTTTTAAATTTATCTTTTTCAGGGCCGTAGAGCAGATGTTCTTTTATAAGTTTTATTACAACATTTTTCCCTGAAGATATATCTTCTGCCAGAAATATTTCGCTTGTTCCGCCTTCACTTATCATTTCAAGTAATTTGTAACGTTCACTTAATATTTTTCCTATCATAAAATATCATCGTTCCTTATTATTCAATTTGATATAAACTTATTCTAGAAAAAAAACTTTATTCCTGTAGATTTTTTAGTCGAATTCATAACTTGTCATATTCAGAATTTATACAGAAAATTTCTTTTCCCGGAAAATAGTATTTTTTCTCTTATTAAAAATTTAGTATATTAATTTTAATATTAAAAAAAAATTGCGTTTAAAAATGACAGGTGATTTTACATACAAGGGAAAAAGAAATTTGTTATAGAATATTCAGAGTGAAAAGTGAAAGGTGAAAAGTGAATAAAATAAGACATTACCTGCCATTCACTATTCACTACTCACTATTCACTAATTACAGATTTATATGCATTAACTATAATTTTCAGTAAAGGTGAATTTACCTGTCGTAAAAAAACGCAATCCAATAAAATTTCTATCTATTCAAAAAATTGATTCTGAGTTATTATATTATCAGAGATGAAGGAGTTTTGTCATTATTGTTGGGAGATGTGCCTGTATACCGTAAATATGTAGAGATGGGGTTTACTGCAGAACCTTTTATGATTGTTCATGGCCAGATTATCAGAAACCCATATTATTTACATCCTGATGAATATATAATAAGTATCAACGGTTAATTAAATTATGGAAAGACATTATAAAAATGAAATTCGGATACTGAGTCAATTACTGGCTGCCCAGGGGATACTTTATATTTTTCCGACTTTTGAAAAAATTGGAGAATTTGGAGTAAATATTATAAAAAGTATATCCGGTGTGATGCAGTGCAGTATCTGTCTTGTAAATCATGAAAAACCGGTAGGCGATATATTTGAAGGGTCAGAAAAATTATCTGCAGCCATGAAGAATGGTTCTAAAGAAGATTGTAATTCCATTTTACCATCTGAAGAAAATTTACTGGTTTTTTATCTGCAAACTATAAGCTATTTTTTTGGTTATGTTCTTGTATCTGTTTCAAACCCTCACGAATTTGAATTATTCAGACCTGCAGTAAGTAATTTTATCAATATAATTGCAATACATATGGAAAATAACTGGCAAAAAACTCAGATTGAGCTTTGTAAAGAACATCTTGAAGAACAGGTAAGAAAGCGTACTGATGAATTACTTGTTGAGATTGCCGAACGAAAAAGGGTGCAGGAAGAGTTAATTTCTTCCGAGGCCCTTCTTAATGCAACACTGGATTCTATACCGGATATTATCGGAATTCAAAATACAGATCACACAATATTACGATATAATCAGGCAGGATACAAATTTTTAAATTTAACTCCTGAAAAGGTTCATGGAAAACGGTGTTATGAATTGATGGGACTAAAGGAGATCTGTGAGAACTGTGCAAGTGAAAAAGCAATGAAAACTATGATGATGGAACAGGTAGAGAGATATATTCCTGAATATGATATTTATATGGATTGTCGCTCCAACCCTGTATTTAATGAAAAGGGAGAAATAATTTTCATTGTTGAACAACTCAGGGATATTACAGAAAGAAAAAATTCGGAAAAAACTATGCGGAAAAGTGAATTACAATACCGTACTATTCTGCAGACTGCCCTGGATGGTTTTTGTGTGATAGATCTGGAGGGACATTTTATAGATGTCAATGAATCTTTTTGTGCCATGACTGGCTACAGCCGTGATGAGTTGCTTGAAATGAAATTACATGATGTAGAATTACAGGAAAAAGAAGAAGAAACATTAAGACACATAAAAAAAGTTGTTGAATATGGCTCAGATCGATTTGAAACCAGACATCGCGGTAAAGACGGACAAATTATTGAACTGGATATCAGTGTTAACTTTATACCGGGCGAAGGTAGATTATTTGTTTTTCTTCGTGATATTACAGGCCGGAACATGTCACAGAATAAGCAGAAGAAACTTCAGGAACAGCTGTCTCAGGCACAGAAGTTGGAATCTGTAGGAAGACTGGCGGGAGGAGTGGCTCATGATTTTAATAACATTCTTGGTATAATTCTCAGCTGTGTCGAATTATCACTGGAACAGGTAACCTGTAAAGATCCGGTATTTGATAATCTGGTGAGAATTCGTAATGCAGTGGAACGATCGGCCAATCTGGTAAGACAGTTGCTGGCTTTCGCCAGAAAACAGATAATTACACCTGTAGTGTTAAATCTGAACGATACTGTGGAAGATATGCTCAAAATGTTACGCCGTCTCATAGGTGAGGATATAGATTTAATGTGGAAACCATCGTCAGGCCTGAATCAGGTAAAGGTAGATCCCAGTCAGATTGATCAGATTCTGGCAAATTTAATTGTTAATGCCCGTGATGCTATAGACGGAGTTGGCAGGGTTACTGTCGGAACCGGTAACGCTGTATTTGATACTGTCTATTGCTCGGAACATCCGGGATTTATGCCGGGTGAATATGTGATGCTTTCAGTAAGTGATAACGGTTGTGGCATGGATAGTGAGACACTTGCAAATATATTCGAACCATTTTTTACTACCAAGAGAGCCGGTAAGGGAACAGGCCTCGGGCTGGCTACAGTATATGGCATAGTCAGACAAAATAATGGATTCATTACAGTTCACAGTGAGCCGTCAGTGGGAAGTACCTTTAATATCTATCTGCCACGATATACAGATAAAATCGCTCTGAATCAGGAAAAAGAACAGGCAGAAATAATAGCGAAAGGTACGGAGACTGTAATGCTGGTGGAAGATGAGCCCCTGTTATTAGAAGGGGCTAAAGGTATAGTGAAGAAGTTAGGTTACACTGTTCTGAGTGCAATTACTCCATTTGAGGCCATCTCTCTGGCTGAAAAATATGACGGTAAAATTCATCTGCTTATTACCGATGTTATAATGCCTGAGATGAACGGTCGTGAACTGGCAGAGCGTCTCATGTCTCTCTACCCGGATCTCAGGTGTCTCTTTATGTCAGGTTATACTGCTGATGTTATAGCCCATCATGGTATCCTGGATAAAGGAGTCCACTTTATCCAGAAGCCCTTTTCAAGAAAAGATCTGGCTAAAAGTGTCAGGAAAGCACTGGAACAGAAATAGATTTTGACAATAAACTGACCTTATGTTAATATTATTGAATATAAGTTTAATTTTTTTTATGCAACTTTCGATTATGAGCGGACCCTAAAATCTGTCACGCGTCACGATTTATTTTTACAGGAGTAATAAGTTAATTATTAAAAAAATTATGTTTGATTTCAGCGATATTGATAACTGTATTAAAGCTTTAAAAAGTGAAGATCCTATGGTAAGAGCCAGTGCAGCAAGGTCTCTTGCGATTTTTGCCGATAAAAAATCTTTGAAGGCTCTCATGGGAGCGTTAAAAGATGATAATGCTACAGTTAGAAGTAATGCTGTAAGATCTCTGGGGAGCAGGGGAGATGCTAAAGCTGCAGATTCTATACTTAAGTGTCTTGAAGAAGATGAAGAAGAAGTAAAAATAAGGGCTGCAGAGATTATAAGCGTCTTTGGTGTTAACGATAAATCTATAAAGGTTCTCAAAGATTCATTGAAAGAACCGTCCATACTGGTTCAGATCTGGACACTTTATTCCCTGGTGAAACTCGGAGAAGAAGAATATTTTGACAGACTTCTGTACTATGCAGAAGATGAAGACAGTAAGAATAGAGCAAATGCTATAGGAGCTTTAGGCAAAATAGGTGATGAAAAAAGTTTAAAACCTTTAATTAATGCTCTCAGCGATAAGTCGTGGCCTGTAAGGTACAGATCCCTTTATTCCTTATGTGAACTTGGCTGGATTGATAAAATAGAAGGATTGGAAGAATTTTTATCCGATGAAGCTCCAAAGGTAAGAATTATAGCACTGAAAGCTATAGGCAATGTTCCTGACAGGGAACATATAGATAATATAATGTCATGTTTACAGGACGAAGACTGGGAAGTACGTTATCATGCAGTGAGAGTCCTTGAGAGAATAGCTACAGTGGAAGATATACCTTTTGTGGAAAAATTTTTCAAAACCGAGCGTAATTCTACTGTAAGAATTTCTCTGGAATCATTGCTGTACCAGCTTAAAGAAAGTGTCTGATTATAATACGTGAAACATGATTTGAAATTTTTGAAACCTGACCTGTCTGTTCTAAATGATTTTACAGAGAAATATCCTTCTTTTATCAATATTGAAGAAACCGGCATCTCCGAATCAGGAGAGGCAATCAGGTGCTTAACTGCAGGTCATGGTCATATCAATGTTCTTATAATTTTAGCCCATAATGAACCTTTAAACAGTATTTTTCTGAATTATCTGATTGGTTTTATGGCTTTAAATGAACAATTTATTACAGGAACAGCTTTTTCCTGGCATATTATTAAACTTCCATTAAATAAAAAAAATATACTTTCTGGATTTCCACTGAATTATAAACACATAAAATACATTAATACTCCTTCTGATACAAGAGCATTGATGAGGAAAATCGATAAAACCAGAATAGATCTGCTTTTTACCTGTTACAGTGATGAGAAGAGTGATTTTTCTTATTATATTACAGATGAATGTCCTTTCTTATCCAAAAAACTCTATAAATTATTGAAGAAATATAATCTGTCTTCCAGAAAGCCTGAGTTCCCATTTGTGAAAAAGCTCTATAAAAAAGGTATATATAAAATCTTTTCTTCTAAAGATATATATGACTGTTATGAAAAAAATATTTTTGAAGAAATCCCTCATATACCGGGAGAAAATATTGAATGTTACACTTCTCTCAGGTGGAAAAGTTTTTGTGTAAGGTGCAATATACCTGATGGCAGGAGTGATTTATTTCATACAGAGCTTGTATCGCTTCTATGTGCTGCCGATTATATAGAACATTCTTTTTTGAAGAAAGAAGAATTCTCTTCAGAGGTTTATCTTTGCAACGTGGATAATAATATAAGCTGCAGTGGATGTTGTATAGATTCCAAAGAAAATAAAGAAGTGTTAAAGAAATATGTGGAAGAGAACAGTATTGCCTTCGCGAAATATTTTGCGGGAAGGGAATGTGTAACATTTTCTGATCTTGAAGATTATATATTCAGCAGAGAAGGTACTGTTACACCTTATACAAAAGAATTTTACAGAGATAACTGTTCCCTTGCCGGTTATATGGACGGGCAAAATTCCAGAACAGGCTGTCTTATACACCCCAAAAGAACAGGCGGTATGGAAATAAGGGAAGGTCTCTGGATGCTGATATGTGCCCCTTATGAGAAATGTTACAGAGATCTACTCTGGAAAGAACTGCCTGAGGAGGGAAAAGAATATTTTTTAGCTCATGTAAAGGGCCTTGACTGGATTGATTATGCAAAGGCCATATATAGTTTGATTCCCGAGCTCTATGGACAGTACAAATTGAAAAATGATATAAAAAATAGCCATTTCTTCAGGGAATTACTGGATTTTTCTCTAAATAATGCACCTGATATAAAGAAAAATCTGCATCTTTTAGATGATTTTTATTCACTGAATGATAATATTCAATTTTCTCCTGAATTTTTAGAAGAACATTTATATAAGTTTGGCCATTTGTTCCTGGAAAAATGTCTGAAATATATAGAGACCTGTTATAATGTACCTTTAATATTAATGAAAATACCTGTGGAAAAATTGATTTCAGGTCACAATATTATAAATGGCAATATCAATTATATTATTTTTATCCCTTCCTGTAAAAAAACAGAGAAAACAATGTTAATTGCTACGAGCTATGATAATAATCATAAATTTTCAAATAATTCTCAGGAAAATGCAAAAACATCAGGATTTTTAATAAATCTTATAGTGGACATTATAAATACTAAGGACAGGAATGTTAATTATATGTTTTCTTTTTTCGGAGCAGACAATAATGAACTTATACCTCTTGCAGGTTCTTTTTATTTCTCTGAAGAACTTTCTGCCGGTCTGTCTGTAGAACAACATTATAAAATTTTTCCTGAAGATATAATCTGCCAGATTTTTTTAAAGGATATATTACAGGGCAAATACTACGGCAAGTTGATCTGTCATATACCTGTATTTCGTCGGAGAGAAACATTGCTGGAAGAATATGTTTACGAAAAACTCTATGATGATATAGAAAATCTTGATGAAACAATATTATCCTCTATTGGAGATTTTATTGCAGATTACACAGGAAATGGAAAAATTCTGGATTCGGTAAGAAATATTGATAAAGTAAATGCAATCATATCAGGTATAAAAAATCTGACATCTTTCAGAGACGATGATATTTATAATTTTCTCCTGTCTCTGTTGAATGATTCCGAACTGGCAAAAAATATTACAGCTTTAATAAGAAAAAGATTTTATTTCTTTGAAATCCCGGAAAGTACAGAAGAACTGAAAGAATCTCTTCAGAAAAAAGGTATTCTCAGGGAAGGACGTCCTTTTTACATTGATACACATATGGATTTTACGGAAAAACTCTGTGAACTCCTTTCAGATGAAGGCTTTGATGTGAGTGAGGAAAGAATAGGCAGAAGAATGGGCTTTTATCCTCTTTTATCTTTAAATATTTCTACCGTATCTATAGAGGGTTTGCCGGTAAAAGAAGAAAAAGAAATAAAATTTGAAATTTTTAAAGAGAAATTTATAGAATTTTTGGGCATTGTGTCATACTTAGAGCCTATCCGAAAAGTCATCAAATACCTTTCGGTGTGTGAGGCTCTTCCGAAAAATCTATAATCCTCTTGCAAAAAAAACTCTTATTGCAGACTGCTACGATATTACATTTGTTTAATTTATAAATTACTGTTAATACGGTATATATTTTTCTCCAGAGCCTCACCCACCGGAAGGGTGTAGAATAAATATTACTTTTCGGATAGGTTCTTACCGTTATAAGTACATATGATGTAGTTATTTCCTGACAGATCCTTGGTACCGTAACAGGTAAAAGGGTACCCATAAAAAGCTTCTGCCTGGCAGGCTCTGG
>CAYSLJ010000134.1:0-20016 GCA_964431735.1 uncultured Synergistia bacterium
CTCACCCACCGGAAGGGTGTAGAATAAATATTACTTTTCGGATAGGTTCTTAGTGTATTTCATAACTTATTAAAATTTAAGTGAATAGTGAATAGTGAGTAGTGAGTAGAATATGGCGATGTTACTCACTATTCACTACTCACTCATTAATGATGAATTGTTATGAAACTAACTATAATAGTCAGGTCAGTCCGGTATTTTCATTTTACCTGCAGATATGATATAATAGATTATTGAGTTAAGCATAAATAACATATATGCTTTCGTGACCTGTGTCGGGAGGAAAATGTTTATTACATGCTTATGCTCAGATCAGTAAAAAAATTGGAGATGTGATTAATATGGCATTAATGAAAATAAGAATAGATGAAGACCCTGTTCTGAGAAAAAAAGCAAAAGAAATAAAAAATATAGATGAGAATATAAAAAAACTGATAGAAAATATGGCTGAAACTATGTATGACGCCCCCGGTGTAGGCCTTGCTGCACCGCAGGTCGGAGTATCTAAAAGGCTTGTAATGGTTGATGTCGGCGATGGCCAGGGGCTCCAGGTTTTCATCAATCCGAAGATAATAAAAAAAGAAGGTGAACTGGAAGATGGCCTTGAAGGGTGTCTCAGCGTTCCCGGTATATGGGGAGATGTAAAAAGACAGCTTGAAAAAATTACCGTTAAAGCAATTAACCGTAAAGGCAAAGGTATAACAATCGATGCATCGGGATTCAGAGCCAGAGCGATTCAACATGAACTGGACCATCTTGACGGCATACTTTTTACCGATAAAGCTACAAATCTTCGCAGCAGAGAAGAGATAGAAGAAGAAATAGAAGAAAAACAGAAAAATAACAATCTTTCTTCTTTAATAGAGGAAATAAAAGAAAAAAGACTTACTTTATCATAAATACTCACAGCAGCAAAGATTTCGTTACCTGTCAGCCGTAACGTATAATTTGCTACTAAGGGGTTGTCAAGAAATAACCCAATCATATTTACGTCTATATCGTGACGCGTAACGCGAGGATGATAACCGTTCTAATAATTTGCCAGGGTTATTTTCTTACAGTCTCTAACCTGACAATATTACATTTAATAGATTAGCAATCAGCAAGCTGTTAGTTTTCAGTTAATAATTAAAGGTAATCTCTAACAGCTCTTTTATCAAAGCAGGTAATATGACAATGTCAGGTTAATAAAAGGTAAAAAAAGTCCTTATCAAGGGACTTTATTTTGTATAAAACATATGTGACTGTGACTGAACTGTTATCTGCTCACTGTTCACTGCCAGGGGGTGTAACTGATTGAATATTTTTTTTATGGGAACTCCTGAATTCGGAGTTAAATCACTGGAAGTTCTGGCGAAATCACGCCATAAGATAGTTGGAGTTGTAACAAATCCCGATCGTCCCAGCGGAAGGGGAAATAAGATTATATTTTCTCCCATAAAACAGAAAGCTATAGAATTAAATATTCCTGTTTTTCAGCCTGAAAAAATTAATACGCCGGAATTCAAGGCAATTCTTGACAGTTTAAAACCTGATTTACTTATAACTGTATGCTGTTCTCACTATATAACAAAATGGATAAGAGAATATCCGAAATTCGGAAGCATAAATCTTCACCCTTCCCTGCTGCCTCTCTACAGGGGTACATCGCCCATTATAGAACCTATTATCAAAGGTGATAAAACAAGCGGTATAACTACGTTTTATCTTGATAAAGGGTGGGATACAGGCGATATGATTATCCAGAGGGAAATACCGATAGAACCGAAAGAAACAGGAGGAAGTCTCCATGATAAGCTTTCTTTAGTCGGCAGTGAAATACTTCTGGAAACAGTTAACATGATAGAAGAAGGGAAGGTAGTACGTACGGGGCAAAACCATGACATAGCCTGTTACACAGACAAAATATTCCCGTGTAACGGAGAAATTGAATGGAACGCTTCCTCAGATGAAATAGAAAGAAAAATCAGGGCTTTCACCCCTTTCCCCGGCACCTATACCTACTATAAAGGTGAAAAGGTAAAGATATGGGAAGCAAATACAGGAGGAGAATATCATGGCACACCGGGTATTGTATTACATGCCGGCGAAAAGGAAGGACTTATTATCGGGACAGGTAATGGTCTTCTGGAAATTGTTACTCTCCAGATGCCTTCCAGAAAAAAGACAGGTTCAAGGGAATTTTTAAGAGGTTACAAAATAGATGAAGGAGAAGTTTTAGGCAAAAAACCGGATGAAACAATTCAGGAATAATAACCCCAGATATGTAGCTTTTGAAATTTTACAGAGTAAAAAATCTCAGAATAATCTTGCCGTTACTTTAAATAAATGTAACCTTTCGGCCCAGGACAGGGCTCTTGTCACACAGCTTGTACAGGGAATAAATCGCCGGCAACTGTTCCTGGACCGGGTCATTTCACTTACATCTTCATGCCAGAAAATTGAAAGAGGAGTAAAAATCCTGCTTTATCTGGGAGCCTATCAACTTCTGTGTCTGGATAAAATTCCTCCTTATGCTGCCATATCGGAGACAGTAGAAATAGGAAAATCTCTTTTTAAACCGCACATTGTTAAATATATAAACGGAGTTCTCCGTTCTGTAGAAAGAAAAAAACATTCACTGATGGAAAAGCCGGACACAGGAAATGATATAAAGGATATGTCTGTCTACTACTCACACCCTGAATGGATGATAAAAAGATGGATAGAAAAATGGGGGAAAGATTTTACCGGAGAAATCTGTAAATTTAACAACAATCCTCCCCCTGTTACAATAAGAATAAATACACTTAAAACAAATAGAGAAGAACTATCGGAAAAGCTTAAAAAAGAAGGATTACACACAAAACCTCTCACCTTTATACCTGAAGGCCTTCAAATACTGGAAAATGTCAGATTGGAAAACCTTAATTGTTATAAAGACGGTTTTTTCACTATTCAGGGAGAATCATCTATGTTTCCAGCTAAATGTCTGGCTCCCAAACAGGGAGATACTGTTCTGGATTTATGTGCCGCTCCCGGTAACAAAACTACCCATGCAGGAGAATTAATGAATAATAGAGGGAAAATACTTGCAGTGGACATATCAGAAAAAAGGCTTAAAACACTGAATTCCAGTTGTATTCGTCTGGGTATAAATATTGTTCACACAATGGTTTCGGATGTAATGGCTCTCAGGGGCAATCTGGAAGAATATTTTGACAGAGTATTGCTCGACGGGCCATGTTCAGGCACAGGAGTTCTCGCAAGACATTCAGATAGCAGATGGAACAGAGATATAAATGATATAGAAAGACTTGCCATTGTTCAGAAAAACATGATAGACGAAGCTTCCCGTTTTGTAAAACCGGGAGGTTCTATGGTATACAGTGTGTGTTCCATAGAGCCGGAAGAAGGTGAGGAAATTATAAAAAATTTTCTGGAAACTCATAAAGATTTTATAGCTGAAAATCCTTTTCCTGACATAGAAAACAGAAGTTCTAACGGTATTCTTCTTCTCCCTCCACTCCATGGCACAGAAGGCTTTTTTATAGCAAAATTCAGAAGAAATTCGGCTGTGTAATAAATTTTGTGTAACAATCAGTAACCTAATGTTTATTTATCGTGACCCGTAACGAGTTCGTTACGGGTTACGATATTATTTTACGTTTACCAGTTCTTTAAATCCGGGTACTGATTCCCTGAGAACTTTTTCAACGCCGAACTGTAAAGTCATAGCTGCCATAGGACATCCTGAGCATGCTCCCTGAAGTTTAACCTTTACCACTCCATCTGCACTTACATCGATTAGTTCTATATCACCGCCGTCAGCCTGAAGTCCCGGTCGTATCTTCTCACTTATTACTTTTTCTATTGTTTCTCTCATATCATTTCCCTTTCTTTATAAATATATAGAAGTGAACAAATTGACTGTATCGTAAATTTCATACAAACTATTTTAGAAGCCTTATTTCATGATGAATTTGCATAATTTACACAGAACTGCCTATGAGCATGTAGAACAGCTTCCACCGCTGCAGGAAGAACATTTGCTTTTTGATGCAGCAGCAGAAGCAAATTCACCATTTCCTCCTTTTGAAGATACGGCAAAGGTAGAAAATTTCCTCATAAGAGTTTTCTGATTACATTCAGGACACTCCAGGTTTTCTGCTTTTGTCCCGAAAGGATAAAGGCCGTCAAATATATGTGAACAATTTTTACAGCTAAACTCATAAACAGGCATATATATCACTCCTTATTATTATTTATTCGTATATACCTGTCAAAATCCTTCAATACTGATAATAATAATATACTCCTTTACACAGGTAAATACATGTGAAATTTCAATGATGCAATTATCGATACAACAAATATAGTGACAGATAGTATGATACAAATTTAACCACACTATAAAATAGAAGAATCTCCCTTTAACAATTCACAGAGAGCCTGAATAGGGTCATCTGAAAGTGGTTCAATGATAATCTTTCCGTCTTCTATATACATACATAATTTCATATGTGGCTGTAATTTTAATGCTGTTCTGAATGCAGAAGGTATTGTTATCTGTCCTTCTTCATTAATTCTTACAATTTTCACTTTATTTTCTCCATATAATCACAAAATATGAATCTATCATCTTCATCTTTTTTTTTCATAAGACACCAGGACATTTCGACAGGCCATTTATTTCCTCTTCCCACATAATCATTAATCTCACAGAAAGAAAAAAACTGCTTAAAAATATCCCTTATATCTTTCCTGTAAAGCGTTTGTCCGCTTCCGCCTGACTTATAATAACCTTCACTGAAAAATCGTATCAGAAAAGTGCCTCCTTTTTTCAAAACCCTGGTGACTTCATAAGAATAAATTCTTCTTGATTTTTTTTCAATATGATGAAAACATCCTCTATCATTTATAAAGTCAAAGGTTTCATTACGGAAAGGAAGGGAGAGAACATTTCCGACACATAGATTGATAATTTTTTTTCTTAACTTTGCTTTTTCAAGGGCAGAAGTACTTATATCTATTCCTGTTACTTCAAAACCTCTGCTTTCAAGGTATATAAGATCTGTACAGAGACCGCACCCTGTATCCAGAGTTATCCCTTTTTTTATAAAACCTTCATCTATCAACGTTTTTAATATATTCTCTTCTTCACCGGATTCCCAGGGAGGATAACCCTTTAACTCCCTGTATATATTCTCCCAGTTTACTATGGGAGTATTATTTTGATTTTTATATGAAAATGCCATATATATATACTATTATAGCAGAAAAAATCTTCAAAAAAAAGATTTTTACAGGAGATTAAAAATTATTATGAAATACACTGCAGCATGGTTTTATAAATTTGACTTTTTTTTTATTTTATAGTATCATAATTACGTAATCCGTATTACGGACAAAATGGAGGGTTAACATGAACGATAAATATTCCAGACGACTGGAAATACGTATAGACGGAGAGCGCTTTGCCCTTTTGAGACAGAAAGCAAAAGAGACGCGTAAATCTATAGCGGAACTCATAAGAGAGGCTATAGACAAACAGTACAAATGGGCATCAATATCAAGAAAACTTCATGCTTTAGAGAAATTAAAAGAAATAAGTGTACCGATAACAAACTGGTCAGAGCTGAAAGAAGATGTAGAGGAGGAAATCCTATTAAAGAACGAGTCTTTATAAATACGGACATACTTTTATATTCGGTAAGTGAAAATAATAACTATAAAAATGCCTGTCTTAAAGTGCTTCAATCGGTGGTGAACGAAGATATGGAAGGGGTAACGGATGCTCTTGTACTTCAGGAACTTCTCTATAGTTTGAAGAAAACAACAGGTCTTAAAAAGAGCCTTGAAGTGTTTGATTCACTTGGCTGTATAATATCTGAAATACTGAATATAACGGCAGAAGATGTTTTTATGTCCAGAGATCTGTCAGAAAAGTATACAGGTTCAGGCGGAAGGGATTTGCTTCATCTGTCCGTCATGATTAATAACGAAATAAATACTTTATATACCCTGGATAATGCTTTCACCGTTTTCACCGAATTATCATGTGTTAATCCTCTGACTTTTTTTGAGAAAGGAGGCCGGGGAAAAAAACATTTTAACCCGTGACGGGTAGCGTAAAAATTACTTATGCAGTCAAAAAATAAAAAATATTATATAATAAATTTAATAAAAGAAAGGTGGTCAGGTATATGGATAGTATGGGAGGAATAGGCAATATAGGCGGCCAGTTAGATGCAGGTTATATGCAGAGTGATACCAGTTTTAAGAAAGGTATACATAAAGCAAAATCAGTAAGGAATAGAAGGGCAAAAAGAAAAGTAAGACCTCATATTCCAAAAATGGAAGCGTCTCATCAGCAAACAAATCAAAAACTCGGTGAAGGCAGGAAACAGGGTCATTCTGCCCAGGATAAATTTATGGGCAATCAATATGCAAAGGATGCCATGTCCGGTGGCAAGGGTATGCTCGGCCTTATGCCTAAAAACATGGGAGCTTTCGCCATGATGGGCGGTCAGCAGATGGGGAAAGGCGGAAGTATGGCCAATGCTGCCTATCAGGCACCTGTTCAGGTAATGGCAGGTATGGGCAATATGGAATACGGTTCTATGACCCAGATAGATCCTCTCACATCGGCTCTGAGCCGTGTCGGAGGGTTCCAGCAACAGATTGGTGTGGGACTCCAGACATGCTTTACAGACGGCAGAATGCAGATGAACATGAACCAGATGTTTTCTAAAAACATGCTGCAACATACGAAAATGGGTCAGATGTTTGGCATGAAAGAACAGATGTTCGGTTTAAAAGAAAAGATGTTCAACGGTATAGGCCAGACATTAAACAATGTAGGAACAGCTCTTAATACTGCTGCAACAGGTGTAAATGCGGCAGCCACCGGTGTTGAAGCTGCTGCCACAGCAGTTGCCGCTGTTCCCTATGTAGGGCCTGCCTTATCTGCTGCTCTGAAAGTCGTTGCAAAAATGTTAAAAATGATAGCCAAACTTCTGCAGAATGTGGCCAAACAGATGCAGAATATGGGTAAAACTATGACTCAAAAAGGCCAGCTCATGGGTCAGCAGAAGAATATGATGAACATGAAAAAAATGATGGAAAATAAACTTGCCGAAATGTTCAAAGGCCAGCTTAAAGTAGGCCAGGAAAGAATGGGCAATATACAGAATGCAATGGGAAATCTCCAGCAACAGCAGGGTTTATGCAGAGCCCATCAGAATGCCATAATGAAGAGACTCGAAGAACTGGGTGCAAATCCTGCAGATGTAAGTGGTAATATGATGCAAAATATGGGCAATTTCCTTGGCCTCGGACAGCAGCAGGGCATGGGGAAAAACATGATGGGTGCCGGCATGTTAGGAGCAGCTATGGGACTCGGTGCTATGGCAGGAGTTGCCATGAATAACATGATGAGACCCAATATGGCTATGAACATGGGGATGAACATGGGTATGCCATCTATGCCTGCCATAGGCGGCGGTTTCGGCGGAGGAAGTTTTGCCGGTGCCGGTTTCGGCGGAGGCGGAGGATTCGGAGGAGGTAGCTTCAGCGGCGGCGGCCCTTCTATGTCAATGCCTTCTATGTCAATGCCTTCTATGTCAATGCCTTCTATGTCAATGCCGTCTATGTCAATGCCGTCTATGTCAATGCCGTCTATGCCATCTATATCAACTCCATCTATCGGTACAGGTGCAGTGGCATCAGCCGGAGCAGGCACAACAGGTGCAGTGGCATCAGCCGGAGCAGGCACAACAGGTGCAGTGGCATCAGCCGGAGCAGGCACAACAGGTGCAGTGGCATCGGCAGCAGCGGGTCAGACAGGAGCAAATACTCAGGCTGGAATTCAGGATAACAACATAACAAACGACAAAAAAGCTCAGGATGCGAAAAAGCAGCAGGATGCGAAAAAGCAGCAGGATGCAAAGAAGAAACAGCAGGCAAATCAGAAAAAGAAAACACAGGGAGCACAGAAAGGCCAGCAACAGAAAGGTGCTCGTATGGGACAGGCCAAAGGTGCACAGAAGGGCAGAGAAAAAGGCGAGAACCAGGTAGAGCAGATGAAACAGCAGATGCTTCAAATGGCCAACTTTATCAATGGTAATAAAGACAATCAGCAGCCGGATGTTCAGAATAATGTAAGAAGTAATAAGAGATCACTTCAGATGATGTATTCTAAAGTGGAAGGGAAATATGATCTCGGTGAAGCCCAGGGACCTATCTCACAGGCTCTCGGAGTGGATGCAGAGCAATTCAAATCCCAGGCAACTCTGGATAATGGTTCCAAACAGCAGGGAAAAGGCATGGGTCAGAACAAATTCGGACAGAATAAATTCGGACAGAATAAATTCGGACAGAATAAATTCGGACAGCAGAATCAGGTAAATGCTCAGGCACAGGCATTCAGTCAGAATCAGCAGGGGCAGAATGTAGCAAAAGCAGAGGCGACTGTAAATACAACGACACCGGATACAAATACTACAGCTCAGGCTTTTGCTGCTACAGATAATACATTTGCCAGTGCCAGTGTAAATACAGTGCAGAGTACTCCCACCATAGATACAAATATTCCGACTGCACCTTCTATAAATACGACAGCCAGTGCAGGTGCCGGTTTCAGTACAGGCGGAGGCGCAAAAATCTAAATAACAGATTGACAGGAAACGGGTGAAGAGTTGATGCTTCACCCGTTATTTTATTAGACAAAAATTACGAGTTGAAAATTTATTATTTAAAGTTTATAATGTTATGAGTGACATATTAAAAATTCTGTCTATGTTTTTCAGAATAGTATAACAATTCAGGTTCAGGCCCCGCGTCACGCATTACGCGTCACGCATCACGATATTAAAGGGAGTTAACCCTATGGAAGCGGCAACCATACTGATAGTGGAAGACAATACTGTTATAAGAAAAGCACTGGAAAGTATTTTAAAAAAATATGGTTACAATGTTATTATTGCCGTTGACGGTCAGGAGGCTCTGACCATTGTATCGGGACAGGTACCTGACCTGATCATTTCCGATATAATGATGCCAAATTTAAATGGCTATGAATTTTACAAACTGATTCGAGACATGCCTGATTTAGGAATAGTTCCCTTTATATTCTTAACAGCTCTTGACGCGGAAAAAGAAGTCCGTCAGGCAAAAGAGCTGGGAGTAGATGATTATCTTACCAAACCTTTTACAAAAGAAGATCTCATATGTGTGGTCAAGGGCAAATTAAAAAGAAAGGCTCAGATAAAGAGCAGTACCAGTAAAGAGATTGAAGATTTAAAAAAAGATATTATCATGACCCTTACTCATGAATTTAACACTCCTCTGACTATAATAAGGGGATTTACGTCTTTATTGTTAAGAAACGATTTATATCTTGAAAAAAATGAACTGAAAGAATTATTAAATTGCATTAAAGCCGGCGGCGATCGTCTGGGTGAACTTATAAGTGACTTTACTGCCATGATAGAAATAGAATCAGGTTTTTTAGCCAGAGAAGTGGCTCTGCTGTATAAGAAAAATAACATTAACTCCATTATTGACTCCCTTAAATATAAATTTACTTCAAATACTTCTGACAGAGACATAGAGATTTACTGCAAGTTGAATCAGGATTTACCTTTATTCAATTTTTCGGATAAACACATATCAATGGCCATAGAGAAAATCATTGATAATGCGATTAAATTTTCCAACAAAGAAAAAATTGTTATAAAAATAAATACTGATAAAGAAAAAGATAGTATTTGTATTGAAATAGAAGATAATGGCCCCGGCATAGCAGAACATGAATTTGAGAATATATTTAAAAAGTTTTATCAGATAAACAGAAGAACTATAGAACAGCAGGGAGCCGGTGTAGGACTTACTATTTCAAAAGCATATATTGAAGCTAACAGCGGTAACATTTCTGTAGAGAGTAAAGAAGGAGAAGGATCAAAATTTATCATCACATTACCTGCAAATGAGGATGGATAATAGTAACGGGTAAGACGTGACAGGTAGAATTACCCCGGTTACTACCATTGACAATTCACTGTTCACTTTTTACTGCAAAAGGTCTGAAGGTATTTAATATTTCATCACAGATCTCTTTTATTTCCGTATCAGTATCATAGACGTAAGACATAAATATTTGAATCACAAAACCATCCCTTATAAAAGTCGTAACAACAATATAAACGTCTCTATTCGTATCTTCTCTCATGGTTCTTCTGGCTTTTATAATGGATGCCGGGAAATTACAGAATGTGCCGTCAATTTTATCGGGATTGGAATAGCCGAGTGCCTCGAACTGATTTAACAGATCCATAGAAATGGCATCTATATTTTCTTGTTCGGAAGGTTTGAAATAGAGAATATTTATGCCGTTTATCCATGCCGTATCAGGCTGAGGTGAAATGGAAAGACAGGAAAATCTGTCAGATATTTTTTGTTCCGTAACCCACGGGGAAGGATACTGAAGAGAAAAGAGCGCCGATGTTTCGTTCAACAGTTTCCAACCCTGCTTTTCTACAGGTATTATAATATGAAAATTATCTATAATATCCATAAAGAGACTCTTATAATCGGCAAATTCATCAGATTGAACCGTCATATAAAGGGTATAAAGATTTTTGCCTTTAATTTCAACATATACAATACCTTCTATATTAATATTATTTTTAGCACCTTTAAAATGGTACATGTTTCCTTTCTTATTTGTTAAAGTAGAAATTTTAGGAAGATCTGAAAAATTCTTAATATCCTTTTTATAAGTATCTAAAATACCTTTTCCTGCAACATCTATATTAATATCGGCACCGGTTGTATTCATAACCATATAATCTATTATAAGAGGAGGATTGTCTGTCCTATTATCATTCCGATTGAAGGTATAAGTAATTTTCTGAGGAATTTGTTTATTATCTATTTTCCATTCCACAGGATATTTCATCATAAAATATGATTCCGGTGCAATAAAGCTTTTCATGTCTGCTGTTTTTCGTGAATCTCTCTGTAAAATCTGAAAACTATTTATCATATCCGTAAAAGTCGGAAGATAAACGGAGAAATCATCTACCGGTCTTGCTGCGCTCACGATTACCATATTTTCTTTACCTATAGCTATTATAAGGATAGTATCCAGTTCTATACCCTTCAGGTTTCCCTGTATATGATATTTTCTGGCAGCCATATCATTCAATATAAAATCCTGTCCTCTTTCAACTTCCTGCCCGTCGGTAAGACTTCTTTTATACAGTTCTGCCAGTCCCATTGCAGTAAGATTGAGATTCATATTATCTTTTTTCTTACTGTCCAGTTTCAGAATATTTATGAGTATTCCATTTGTAGCAGGATGTTCTCCTGAAGGAGAAAAGCCAAAGGAGAGGGCATCGGCTTTACTCATATTATTTACTTCCCAGTCCTGAGGATATTTTATGGTAAAATTCTCGTCTGTAAACAATTTAAATGTTTCATCTTCGGCAGGAACAGGTGTTTTTATTTCATAAGCTATAGGAACAGGTGTTACAAATTTATCTATCATGGCCATGTATATATCTTTATATAGATGAAAATTCTTTTCCGAAGAAAAAGCAGTTATGATAAATATAGTATCTCTGTTTACAGAGACGACTATAAATAATTCTCTGGAATTTTTGTTATCTCCCTTATTTGTTTTGAAGTGATAAAATATGGCATCTGAGCCGGACAGATCAATTTTTTTAGAAGGTTCCACTTCAATGGAATAAGGGTAAGACTCCATAAAAGATTTTTTAAATTTTGCCGACAGGTCATCAAGAGATATAGAATTACCTCCGTAAAGATTACCGTAAATTATGGCAACGCCGGTATTTTTTGCTTCTTCCCCTGAAGGATAAAACCCTGTAAGACCGTCTGTTGCTTCCTGGCAGTTCCAGGAAGAAGGATAGGTTATACCGAATATGCCATGACGTTCTTTATATTCTTTTAAAGGCTCGTCTTTAGCAGAGAGTATGTTTGAGAAATATATAGATATAATAAATAAACAGATTAAAAATTTTTTCATAAATAATTTTATATATATCAAAATTTAAAAAATTAATACAGCCATTCAGGAGGCCATAATTTTTCCCTTTTTACTCTTTTCTCTATAACATCTTCTGATATACAAAAAGGTTTACATAATGAAGGAGATATCCTCCAGAGAACAGCATCGGGATCATTTTCTAAATAATACAAAATTTCTTTAACTTCTATTTCTTTATAAACTCTTTCAATTTCTTTTATTAACTGGCTTCGAGGGACTAACAATCTGCCGGAAAATTCATTGGCCTGCCATTCAAAATCACTGTATATTTTTTCAGGTATTTCTTTACTGAATTCTTTCCAGTCATCAGGAGAAGAGATAGGAAGATTTGCATAAATATCTTTATGCAAAACAAAATGTCCTAATTCATGTGCAAGAGAAAAACGTGACCAGTTCTGGTATTTATCTTCTTCATAATAATCATAATCTATAACAATACTATCTAATTCTCTTGTTAAATAAGCTTTTATATTATATTCAGGCATTAAGCCATGTTTTGGTATAATATTTAAACCTATATCATTTTCAATAATTCTTTCTATATTAACAGGTATAATTTCATCAGGCCAGTATTGCAAAATAAATTCATCCACTATTTCCCACAGCTGTTCTTTATACAACCATTTACATTTAAATCTTGAATAATCCGGCAATTAAATTCCCTCTCTTCGAATATTTTCAATAAGGCTGTTTAATTCGTCTTCTGTTGGTTTTTCACTTCTTAAAGTTCTAAAAAATAAAGGTAAAGACTTAACAATTTCTTCATCGGATAAAATATCAGGAGGAATAATACCGGCGTCTATATGGGCTTTATCTGCTATTTCTTTCCACGCCATGGAATTTATATCTATATTTAAAACATCAGCAATAGCCTTTAATGTTTCCTCATCCTGAGGGGGACTGTATTTTCCTCTTTCAATTTTACTCCAATTACTGGCATCATAAGAAATTTTCCTGCAAAATTCTCTTAAACTTAATCCTGATTTCAATCTTTCTTTTTTTATAATTTCACCAAACAAATTAATCACATCCTCTCTGTGGTAATTATACACCACAGGAATATTTTCTGTCAATAGATTTAAAGCAAGTAGTTAATATTTTAATTATTTATTATATTTACAATTTATTATTATAGTAAATAATATAATATATTTACTATAAAATATTATAGTGTATTTCATAACTTATTAAAAATTAAATAGTCGTGACGCGTAACGCGTGACGCGTGACGGGTTTAATCCCTTCACATCACGCATTACGCTTTACGCATTACGAGGTCATTATTTATGGATAGTTATGAAACTAACTATAATATGTTTTTTTTAATAAAATATATAAAGGAGTGATTAAAATGGTAGGAGAAAAGAAAAAGTTTATCAATATTAAGCTGAATGAGGATATGCACCAGAAATTAAAGATGCAATCGGTAAAAGAAAAGAAGAGTATGCACGATATTATAGTGGAGTTAATAAGCGGATATATTTCACAGTCAGATAAAGAAATTATTCTTGAACCACTGGATGAAGAGGACAGGATGGATTTAGAAGAGGTTGAAACTGCTCAAGAAAATCCATATAAATCTATATAAATATTGACAAAATAAAATATATATTTATTATTATATTAGGAGGATGTTCCTGGCAATAATAGCAATTTTTCAGTAAAACTATAATATAAAAGTCTATACTTTTGCAGAATTTTGAAAAACCGTTGTCCTGTAAGGGCATCCCTCGCGGATGCCCCGCAATGTAGAATAAGGCTTTGTTTAAAAAGTGCAAAAGTATAGTAAAAGTATAAGTAAGAAAAATGAAGCTATTATAGAGAACAGTAAAAATATGTTTCTTTCGGAGAAAAGCAATGAAAGAGAAGAAAGAGATAAAACAAACAGTAAAACAATATTGTCTGGACATAGACGAAAAAAGTTATAATGAAATAACCCTTATAGCCTATCGCCATAGTAAAGTAAGGAATTATGTTTATGGAAGATATGGAAGTATAAAAGGGTTATTTTATTTAAAAAACCATAGAAAAAAGATAAGAGATAAGTGGGTAAAAAGTGGTTTTGCTAAAAATTGGTCACTTCCTGACAGACACTGGAAAATTGCTCTTGACAGCGCCATAGGAAATATAAAGAGTCAGTGGTCTAACTGTAAGAATAAAATAAAAAAATCCGTATATAATAACAGTAACCTTGAAAAAGATGAACAATTTTATATATACTACATATTGAAATCAGATTTATTACTTTGTTCTATTCTCACAGGTAAGGAGTTTAAGAAACCGGAAAAGCTGAAAAAATTAGAGATAAGAGAGAAGTATGTTCATAATCTTATAAAAAGATATGTAAGAAAACATAAAGGAAGAAAACCGCACTCAAGAAAAGCGAGAAGTTTTGAACTTGACGGAAGTATGTACAGGTATGAAAAGGAAGAACACAGAAATATTTTATATATACAGGGACTAAAAAAAGGAGAAAGAATAAAATTACCTCTCACAGATGACAGACATTTTAAAGGTACTTTAAGAATAGTAATAAAATCGGAAGAAAGAATAGAAATTCATCATTGTGTGGAACCGGTGATAAAGAAAATCAGTGAAGAAGAAAAAACAATCGGAATAGATAAGGGATACCAGTGCTTAATAGCCACCAGTGAAGGAACTTTTTACGGCTCTGAATTGAATAATTTCTTATCAGAGGAAACAGAGAGACTGAATGAGAAGAACAAAAAAAGAAATAAATTAAGGTCACTGTTAAAAAAGAACATAGAAAAAGGAAATACAGCTAAAGCAAGAAGAATAGGTAAATATAATCTTGGTAGGAAGAAATACTTGAGAAAAAAAGAGAAAGTCCGTTCCAGGCTTGAAAGTTATATAAACAGGGAAATTGGAAGATTTATAACAGAGGAGAAACCATCTGAAGTTATCCTTGAGAATTTAAATTTTACCAGTTGGAGAGAGAAATTGCCGAAGAAAATAAAGAGGCGGTTGTCACGGTGGGTAAAAGGTTATATCCAGGAGCGATTGGAATATAAATTCAGTCTTAAAGATATAAGGTCAGCAGTTGTAAATCCAGCGTATACATCACAAATCTGTAGTATTTGCGGATGTTTTGGTCTTCGTACATACGACAGATTTTACTGTCCTTATTGTGACAGGGTTGTACATGCAGATTACAACGCAGGTAAGAATGTCCTGGCAAGGAAAGATGATAAAGAAATCACTCTTTATACACCTTATAAGAAGGTAAAAGAGATACTCCTTGCAAGATGTTCTGCGGTTGTGGGTAGTCCTCATGGGATGACTGGCTCAACCAGGACTCCAGATACTGTTATCAGTCAATCGGAGAGCGAATTACAGAGAAATCTATCCATAGATTTATATCGTTTATCCAAAGATTTGAATAGATTTTTCTGACCAGATTACAGAATTATTATTGAGATTAATAAGGAAAGTGATACTATCTTTGTAAGAAGAGTATTAGCAGGGAAAGATATTTATAGAAGGCTTTAATTTTGCGATTACATTGAGTCTATATCAATAAAATTTATGCTATAGCCATAAAAGAAGATACTATAGATATCCTGGATCCTGATCTGTGACCGGAATGTTTATTTTGCAGAGAGTATAAAAATAATAATTAAACTATTTATTTCATTGACTTTTTATAGACCTATTAGTATAATTAAGATATAAAGTATAAAAGGAGTGATATTTATGGCAACTAAAATAAGGGGAGAAAAGAAATTCACTTTATGGATGCCTGCAGAAGTCCACAGGAAATTCAAAGCAAGGGCAGTACTCAGAGAACAGACCATGCAGGAATATTTATTGAATCTTATTGAAAATGATGAAGATGATTTAGAATTTGAGGAATTAGACGAAGAAGATATTAAAGATATAGAAGAAGGCAGGAAAGCATATGCTGACGGAAAGTATAAAACCTTCGAACAGATAAAGGAAGAATACCCATGCCAGTAATATACACAGAGAAAGCGGAGAAGGACATAGAAAAGTTAGAAAAAAAAATAAGAATCCGTGTTTATAAAGCTATTGAAAAGATTGAGAAAGGAATTATAAGACGTGGGAAACTTAAAGGTCAGGATAATAGCTATAAAATAAGAGTCGGTAAATATAGAGTACTTTTTGATATTGATCATAAAGGAAACATCCTTATCATCAGGATAAAACTCAGAAAAGATGCCTATAGAGCTATATAAACGTCATAAAAACCAGCAAAATCCTGCCCATCCCGATAATCCCCCCAAATCCCTGTCCGAATTGTTAAGAAATTTTTATAATTTTTTAACATCTTTGTAACATAATTTTCAAATTCATAGGGTATAATATTAATTGTAAAGGAATAATAAAAATATAAAAATAAATGAAAATTAATCAAATAATGAAAGGAGAGTGAAATAATCTCTCTGAAGTGGCAGAAGAGAGAATCTGCTCGAAATTAAAAAAAATTTTATTAAGAGGTGAAGAAAAAATGAAAAAAATATTATTAACAGCAATGATGGTTATACTCGTATCATCACTTGCCCTGGCAGGATCAGGAAAAATAGATCTTCAGCTTACAGAAGATGCAACAACCTTTGTATTGAGTAATGAATCAGGCGGATATCTTATTGATGAGTTAATTGAGGCCGGTTATGGCAATAAGAGTCTTTATGACACTTTAGTAGCTCTTCAGGACACATCAGGCGGAGTTATTTCCGATGCATTTCTTGCAACACTCAGAGCATGTCCCGCAGGAAGTGAAATATTCACTGCTTCTTTAAGCAATTTTGCCGGATTGAATAATCCAGTATGTATAAATTCAGATGGGACTCTTTCAATACAGGGTATTTTCGGAAGAGACTATTATCAAAAAGAAGGCTATGCAACCTACAGTGACACACAGCAGGGAGTTGGCCGTGAATTATTTACCTACGCAACAAGTCCACAGTATTATATTGATGCAGGTTCCAGCGGAACATCTTACGGCGGTGGAATAGTAACAAAAACAACAAACTATAAAGCATTTGCCATAGGCTGGTCAAGCCCTATAGTCCTCGATCTGAACGGAGACGGAAAACTTGACGCATCAGGCGGAAAATGGATGCCCCACAATGGTTTCGTAGAAGGCGCAAAAGTAGTAATGTTTGATATCAATGCCGACGGTTTTGAAGATGTAGTGGAATGGGTAAGCCCCAATGACGGTATCCTTCTTATGCCAGGTGAAACAGCAAATCTTGACGGAACAAGCCTTTTCGGAAACACTGACGGTTACAAAGACGGATATGAAAAGCTTGCCAGCTTTGATAAAAACAATGACGGCAAACTCACAGGTTCCGAGCTTACCGGTATGAATGTATGGATAGATGAAAACGGTGACGGTAAAGCAACTGCAAAGGAAATTAAGACCCTTGCAGCACTTAAGATTACCGAATTAGCAGTAACTCACAAAACCTATGTATCTTCCTTTGTCCAGAACGGCCAGAGAAAATACTCCTGGGACTGGTGGCCCACTGCTATGAGCGTAGAAAAAGTGGCAGTACCTGCAACCAAATAGTTAAATAATACGCTTAAATTCAGAAGGGTAGTCATTTAAATGGCTACCCTTAATTTGTCTGAACCGGGATGCGCGGGATTAAAGGATTAACAGGATAAATAAGACAGGATTGAGAGACTGTATTGTTACTGTGCAAACCGCCATTATTTACTGACCTGAGCATTAGAATGTAATAATTGTTTGCTCCCGTCACGCATTATGCGCGTCACGAGAATTAATAGTGAAAGACTGTCTTCGCAGGTAAACATATTTTATAAATCTATTTGCAAGATGAAGGTACTGTATGGTATAATTTTTATAAAATTATTTTCAGGAGGTGTTTAATCCACGGCTGATAGGCCGGGAATGTTATTATGACTCATTTAAAATGTTTAATTTCTCTTATGCTTCTTTCTCTCCTCTTCTTTTCATTTACTTCAGTTTCTTACGGTGCCATAAAAGTGGACAGGGCAGGCTTTCTGGAGCATAAAGTCAATTTTGCAAAATTCAAATTATGTCTTCTTTCCGATAAAGGTGATTTAGTTGTAGCTATGGAGGAACTTGATGATTTAGCCCTGAGAAAAGCAGGAAACATGTACGCCGTACACATATTAAAACTGGACATGGAAAATAATAAACTCAGTTCCTGGAAAACTGCATATGCCAATGTTGCAAGATTCAATCAGGTCGTATTATCAGATAATGGCGATAAATTACTCATAATAGGAGACGGAGGCACTAAATTATTTGTTCTTGACACAGATTCAATGGAAATGAAATGTGTTTTCAAACATGAAAAAGGCAAAGCCGGTTTCAGAAGCGAACCTATAGGCATGTATTACGAAGGATTCTTTTATGTAAAAGGTTATTTTTACGATGAAGAACAGTATTCACAGGGCGGATATATTGCAAAAGTAGACATTACAAAAACAGGAGCGGCAGCCTTTGAAAAAAATCTGAATATAGATGAACTCTATACAAAACTGGACGGCACAATAAGTTCACTCTATATGGTATCACCTGTGACGGGATATTTTTCCGTTATGAGAAAAGACGGAATGCACCTTATAACATACAAAGACGGAGAACTTAAAGAAATAGACAAAGGTTTTGATATACCTGACATAGCAGGCGCTCCCACAAAGGTTATTTATAATGTCATTAAGAGCAAAAAAGCAAGTGACGAAACAAAATTATATGATTTTAAAACAGGTAAATCAATAAGCCTGGGTTCATATATCCCCTATTCATTCATAGCAAGGGCTACAGGCAAAGTGGTAGTTATGGCAACATTTGATTATGCCAGGGTAAAAATGAGTTTTTACTTTGCAAAAGAAGAAGATAAATTTCAGGTAAAACCTCTTTTTGAAAATGTAGATCCGGGACAGTTTAAACTGTCGGCAGATGGGCGAATTTATGCCTTTCTTTCCAAAAACCTTGTTATAGATAAACTTTAATTTTTTAAGTTTCCGTTCTTTCCCGGACAAAGGAGACTCCAGATTAAAGATTTCTGGAGTCTCAATTATTATTATGTGAAATTTATACTAATAAATAGACAAAAAAATTAAAAAGATTTATAATAAAACTGTAGAGGGAAACATATATGAAAGTAAATAAAGTAAAGAGAAAAAAACCTGCAAAATTAGAAGACAGTGCATGGAAAGATATACTGGAGGATCTTTTCCCTCAGTTTCTGGAATTTTTCTTTTATGATCTGTATAAAGAAATAGATTTTTCTAAAAAGCCAATTTTTATGGATAAAGAGCTGGAAAAGATATTGAAGACAAGCAAAACAGGCAAGAGATTTGCTGATAAGCTTGTAAAAATTTATCTGAAGGATGGCTCTGAAAGATGGTGTCTGTGTCATGTTGAAGTTCAGGGAAAAAAAGAAAAGAATTTCTCTGAACGAATTTATATATATAATTACAGGATTTTTGACAGATATCATAAAAATGTTGTAAGTCTTGTTGTTCTGACAGATGAAGATGAAAATTTTCGCCCCTGTCACTATGAATTCACTATAGATGGTTTCAGCCTGGTATTTAAATATCCTTTAGTGAAAATAATAGATTATAAAGACAGACTGGATAAAATAAAAAAAAGTGAAAATCCCTTTGCTGTAGTAGTAGAAACCTATATAAGGCTTCTTGAGGTTAAAAAAGATAATGAGAAGAAACTGTCATTAAAAATAATTCTATCAAAATCCGTATGTAATAGAAGAGATTATTTAAAATTATTAAGATTTATCGACTGGCTTATAAATTTACCGAAAAAATACGAGAAGATTTATTATGAAGAAATGAGGAAATTTGAGGAGGTGATCGAAATGCCTTATGTAACAACTTTTGAGCGTTATGGTTACAAGAAAGGATTAAGAGAAGGAATAGAAAAAGGAATAGAAAAAGGAATAGAAAAAGGAATAGAAAAAGGA
>CAYSLJ010000135.1:0-19699 GCA_964431735.1 uncultured Synergistia bacterium
TTAACTATAATTTTCAGTAAAGGTGAATTTACCTGTCGTAAAAAAACGCAATCCATAAATCATGAACATTTGCTTTTTTTTCTGTAATTTGGTAAACTAGCACCGTAAAGAAGAACGAATTAATTTTTTGTTCTGGAGCTTTTATGTTGAATAACTTTATGAAAATTATTTATAGTTAGTTTCGTAACTATTTATAAATACTGATCTCGTAATGCGTAAAGCATAATACGTGATGTGCAGTGGATTAAACCAGTTACGCGTTACCCGTCACGGCAAATAAACTATATTTCCTGTTTTTGTTATATTGAAAGGAGAACTAAATTTGGCACAGGACAACGGTAAAAAGAAAAAAGGAAACTGGCGTGTTTATTTTCTCAGATTTTTGACAGGTCTTTTTATAACCATTATCTTATTAATAGGTGCAGCAGTTATAGTAAAGAATTATTTTATAAAACGTGAAAATACTCAGAGTCATCCATTTATTTCTAATATTATTCCTTCCTTCGGGTTTCCTGGAGAGAATACGTTCTCATCAGATAAGAGAAATCTCTATGTCCTTGTTGTAGGACTTGATAATAACTGGACAGAACAGGATATTTTATATACTAAAGGTGCAAGAACAGATACTATAATGCTGGCCAATTTTAACCTTGATAAAAAAACTGTAGGTTTATTATCTATTCCTAGAGATTCGAAGGTATATATTCCCGGATATTATGAAGATAAGATAAATGCCGCTTATTCACTGGGAGGAATAGAACTTGCCCGGAAGACTGTTACAGAAGTCTGTAAAGTGCCTATAGATTATTATGTCGTAGTCAGAACACAGGCTCTTCCCAAGCTGGTGGATGCGCTGGGCGGAGTAGAAACTTATGTCGAAAAAGATATGGATTATGATGATAACTGGGGACATCTCCATATACATCTTAAAGAGGGATGGCAGACTATTGACGGTGATAGAGCAGTACAGTATTCAAGATTCAGAAAAGATGACGAAGGTGATCTGGGTAGAATCAGAAGACAGCAACAGGTTATGTGTGCCGTTAAAAGCAAGGCTTCAAGGATTACAGGATTCAATGAATTGAGAAAATTAATTCAGACAGTTCTTGACAATGTGGATACGAATTTTTCAACTACTGAATTAATGGCTATCGCCAATATCTATAAACATATGAATATGAATGATGTAAAAATGGGGACTCTTCCGACTTATGGTGATGAGTCAAGCGGTGTAAGTTATCAGATAATAGATGAAAGTCAGCTTCAAAACTCTATAGATGAATATTTAATGGGAAAAATACCTGAACCATCTGTTGAAATACTCAATGGAAGTACTGAAGTCGGAATAGCAAAAAATCTGGAAGAACAACTGGTTTCTATGGGCGGATTTAACATTACGGAAGTTAAAAATGCAGACAGAGATGATTATGAGACCAGTCAGATTATAATAAATTCTAAAAAATTAGACGAACAGTCCGTAGCAGGTATTGTTGCCATAATTGGAAACCCGGAAATATTAAATAATTCCTCCGAACCGTCCGGCACATCGGATATAACCATTATATTAGGGAAAGACTATGCAAAAATCCGCTCTTCCGGTAATAATTAAACGATTTATTACAAAGCCCTTTGATTTGAGAGAGATTGCAGAAATTATAGGAGATATAATAAATAAATGAAATCTTATTCAAATTCCGGCAAACTTACTCTACCGGCATCGCCCCAGAGTCCTTCTATGTCATAATAATCTCTTGTACTGTCCTGAAATATGTGGATAACTATATGGCCATAATCCATTAATATCCATGTACCATCTTCATAGCCTTCCCGTTTCATTGTTAAATTTGCTTCTTTCAACTCTATCTGTATGGCATCTGCTATGGCACGATTTTGTACAAGTGAATGTCCTGTTAATATAATAAAATAATCTGCTATAATACTTATGTCTTTTAAGTCTAAAACAACAGGATCTGTTGCTTTTTTATCCATAGCTACGGAAACGGCTTTTAATGCTATATCCAGTATTTTATCTGTACTTATAACTGGCAATTTTCGCTTCACTCCTTTTTGTAAATTCTTCTGTATTTATAATACCATAGTAAAATGAATAATGTAAATAGGGAACAGGTAGAGAAAATAATAAAATCAGACCTTATGGCCTGATTTTATTATTTTCTGGAATGATCGACTCAGTTAACCAGTCCATTCCCTATTGGAAGGCCTGATGCATTATAATCCATATTGAGCCCTTCACTTCCCCCTGATGGTATTGTTGCGTAAAGCAGTTTTAAAAGGGTGAAAGGCTGAGTTGCCTGATTACCTGCAGGCTCTGCTGTTATCATTACAGTGGAACTGCCGTCATTAATAGTGTAAGAGAATGTTTTAGTCGGTGCCTCTGAAGCGGAATTGAATCTGCCTATTAATTCTGCACTGCCACCTCTGACAAGCCATGCACCGTAAGTCCATGATGAGGTTAATTTTTCTAATGTCAAAAGATTGCTTCCAGAAGAAGACTTGAAACTTATTTCATTATTATTTATTACTCTATATTTGCCAGCTATATTTGCAGTACTTTCACTGCTTACAAGTAATCTGGTAGTTCCCCCTTCTATTATGGCATATCCAGGATTTAATGCTACCTGGCCCGTAGTGGTATTTATAGTCCCTCTTAATATTGGCTGTGTAGGTGTTGAACCACTCTGTTCCACACTGATAAATATGTCTGTAGCAGTTCTGAGATTATCACCTGACTTGAGTATGAATGGTTCATTCAGTTTGCCTATTTCTCCGCCTTCAAGATTTCTGATAATATTACCATCGGTTATCTGAAATTTTTGTATATGTTTAGCACTTCCATTCACTGTTGCCCACATTTCATAATAGCCGGTGTTTCCTATAGTGTTCAATTCTACCAGTCTGTTTAATACAGTAGTTATAGTATAAGCAGTAACGGGAACCCCTGTTGGAACAGCACTGCTTCCGCTATCTCCTCCGCACCCTGCAAATAGAAACATAAGAATTATCAATAAACAACTTATTTTTGACATATGATAATAACTGGCACTTATACCAGCTTATATACCTCCTTTTAGATTTTCAATATAATTATTTTTATAAAGTCCAGATTGTGCTTTAACACAAAAAAGCCTGTGTCACCTCCTGTAATAAAAAGTTTTAATTAATTTTCGACGAAATACCTTTTAGTCCTCCCATCTGTGAAAATTTTGTAAATCAGTCAGATAGTACTTGAATTATAGAGAGGATTTATATAATTTTCATCGAATATAAATTTCTATTGAAGTAATTTTTTATTTTAGTGGCTATTATATAGTTTATATGAGAATCGTGAAGGGTGAAGAGATGGATAAGTTTTCATTCTTCGTTATGAGCATCAGGTCATGGCAGTTAGTTTGAAATAATTTGGAATGCGTAAAGTGTAATGGGTGATACGAATGGATAGAAACCTGTTACGTGTTACACGTCACGGCTCTTATAAATATATGCCGTCGGAACGAGAGGTAAATTTAGTCTGTGTTTAAGAATTTTTCCAGATCACATAAAGTATTTGATGCAGTGAAATTCAGTCTGAAATATAAATTTATAGTCTGTTTTGTAATAATCATAGCTGTTGCTATATGTGCTATATCGCTAATCAATGTTATTTCATTTCGCTCATATCATTACAGGCAGGTCGAAGATGAAGGTCTGATTCTGACAGAGACTCTCGCAAGAGGAACCATTCAGTCAGTTATTGATAAGAGTTTTTCTTCTCTTGATGAATTTGTAGAGTCTTTGAAGGAAAAACAGAATATTGAATATGTAATTTTTCTGGATGAAGACGGAAAGGTGATAACCCAGGGCGGGAAAGAAATACTTCAAAAAGATCCCGATACAGGTGAATGGAAACCGCAGACAATGAGACCTTCCGATATAATACCACAGAATATCAATGATGCTTCTTTTGCTTCAGTAAATTTCGACAGTCCCAGTAAATCAATTACTTATTACAATGATATGTACAGTAATTACATAAATGAAACTACATGTGCCCTTTTGATAGGTAGAAAAAAGCATGGTGCAGTAAGGGTAGGTTTTTCTCTTGAACATGTCGATGACGAAATCATGTGGCATATATGGAGAAGTATTTTAATAGCCATACTTGCTATTATAATAGGAGTTATGACTGGAACTTATTTCACAAAGAGGATAACAGATCCTCTCGAATTGCTGGTTGAGGGTACAAAAGCTCTGTCTTCAGGTAAGTTAGATTATCGTGTTCCTGTTCAGACAGAAGATGAACTTGGTATTCTTGCATCTGCTTTCAATCAGATGTCATCAAATCTGCTTATGTATATGGAGAACCTTAAAAAGGCCAATTTACTCTTAAACAGACGTGTTAATGAACTGACACTGCTCTATGATGTCAGTCAGGCTGTCAATCAGACCGATGATATAGATGAACTGCTTATAATAATTCTGGATGCCATACTGAAGGGTGTAAGTTCCGAAAAAGGTTCTATTATGCTTATAGATGAAAAAACAGGAGCTCTGGTACTGAGAGCCCTTAAAGGTGATGACATAATAGAAAAATCAAAAAGAACTCAAATATTTAAAGTAGGTGAAGGCATCGCTGGTCTTGTGGCACAGACAGGAAAACCTGTTATGGCCAATAAAGGTTATAATGATCCCAGATTTTTACTCAGAGAGGAACGACAGGATGATTATAAAGTCAGAAACCTTATGTGTGTTCCTATGATAATCAATGACAAGGTTATAGGCATAGTAAATGTTACAAATAAAAAGAAGGGTAAAGATTACGATGAAGATGATAATGGTCTTCTAACAACCCTTGCTACACAGCTGGCCGTTATCATAGAAAGATCAAGACTTCATACCCTTGCCATTACGGACGGACTCACACAGCTTTATATACACAGATATTTCCAGATACGTCTCGATGAAGAAATACTACGTTCAGAACGTTACGGGTATCAGTTTGCCCTTATAATGTTTGATATAGATCATTTCAAGAAATTCAATGATACGTACGGTCATCAGCAGGGTGATATAGTTCTCATAGAAGTGGCGAAAGCCGTAAGAGACAGTTGCCGTACCAACATAGACATCCCTGCCCGTTACGGAGGAGAAGAATTTGCCATAATTCTCCCCGAACAGAGTGCTCAGGGAGCGAAGATATATGCGGAAAGATTGCGAAAACTCATAGAGCAGAAAGAATTTCCCGGCCAGGCTACTCCCCTTCATGTGAGTATAAGTATAGGTGTGGGCACTTACCCCATGGATGCATCTGCCAAGCAGGAGCTTATAAAGAGAACAGATGAGGCTCTTTATTTTGCCAAAGAGCATGGCAGAAATCAGGTATGGACAGTTCAGGAAATGGTACAAAAAATGGCTGAAGAAGAAAGTGGAAAGAGTGAAGGGTGAGTAGTGAGTAGTGAGTAGTGAAAAGTGAGTAGTGAAGAGTGAAAAGTGAAGAGTGAAAAGTGAAGAGTGAAAAGTGAAGAGTGAAAAGTGAAAAGTGAAGAGTGAAAAGTGAAAAGTAGTAACCAGGGTAATTCTACCCGTTACGCGTAACGTAATACTCATCACGCATCACGCATCACTCATCACGCATTACGCATCACGCATTACGCATCACTCATTACGTATTACAGGTTCTTAATCATTATATCTAAAAATCCCTGAAATCCCTAAAATCCCTGCACTGAGAGAGTTTTTTCCCCGTGATAAATAACCATACCCGGTTTTGCTCCTTTAGGTTTTTTTACATATTTCACGAAGGTATAGTCTACAGGGACATGGGATGAGCGTTTCCCTTTACTGTAACGGGCTGCCAGTGATGCTCCTTTATGGAGTGTTCTGTAAGGTATGGAGGATATCTCTAAAGATTGAGGATTTTTGATTATTACATGAGATCCCGGAATACCTTTGGCATGAAGCCAGACGTCGTTGCCTTTCGCAATTTTCATTGTAAGCATGTCGTTCTGCCTGTTATTTTTACCTGCCATAATAGTCCAGCCGTCTTCACTTATGACCTGTATAAAGGAAGGCATATCTTTATCTTTCTTTTTCTCCTGAGGTTTTTTGTTTTTTATGATGTCATTTTCTACCAGTTCTTCCTTTATTTCCCCGAGTTCCTTTACTGTTTCACAGAGTTCCAGGGACATGGAAATATTCTCAATATAATCCTGCTCTTTTTTGAGATCTTCCATCTGCTTTACGGCTGATTCCATTATTTTCAGGGATTTTTTATATTTTTTAAAATAGGCCTGCCCGTTCTGTGACATGGAAATAGAGGGATTTATGTCAATCACTATCGTTTTCTGTTCTTCATCGAAAATATCAATGAGTTCAACAGTCTTTTCCTTTGCAGTGATATGGAGATTTGCCAGTATAATGTCACCTTTCTTCTTATATTCTTCCCATTTTCCGGCTTTTTTCATCTGCTCTTCAAGCCGTCTTTTATCTTCTTTTAATTTCTTTTTATAGTTAAAAATACCGTCTGAAAAGGATTTTTTCTCTCTGTTAAAAATTTCTATGTTATTCTGTATTTTATATCCTTTATCTATGGCTCTGTTGAAATCTTTAATTTGTTCTCCCTCTAAAGAACCCAGTAGTTTCAGGTCTATGGGATATACAAGAGGCAGTTTCCACGTAGATTTTCCTTCGCCTTCTGCCTTATAAAGATATGCAGTGCGGCTTTCGTTGATTTCATTCCATGTTTCTTTCCATATATGATAAAGATTTTTCAGTTCCTTTATTGATAGATTGTTCACCTGTTCAGGTTTTAAGCCTGTCCGTATGATAATTTCTTTTGCAATCAGTATACCTGTGCCGTTGAAATGTTTCACGAGATTTTTTTCTAAATCACCTTCCGATAAGGCCAGTTTAACAAAAGTCTCTTCTTCTACGTGAAAAGGATTCTCTTTCTTTTCCAGGGGAGGATCTATATAAATTTCACCGGGAAGTATTTCTCTGTGTCTGTTTACTCTGGACGTTACATGTTTTATACAGCCGAGAATATTTCTGTCTTCCTGTGACATGAGTATAATATTACTGTGTTTTCCCATGATTTCTGCCACAAGGAGCCTGTTTTTTAATTCACCTATATCGTCTCTGGCTTTTATATTACATGTTAAAATTCTTTCCAGAGGTGTAATGGAAATATCCAGTATTTTCCCGTTTATTATATGTTTTTTCAGTGAAAGAGAAAAATTCAGGGAAGGAATTTTGTCCGTATATTTTTCTTCTGTAATATATACACCGGGATGTTCGGATTCGGCAGACATAAGTAAATTATAGAGAAAATTTCCCTGCTTTACACTTATAATGATTTTAAGAGCCGAAGGCTGTATTATTTTTGTAATAATACCTCCCGTTAATTTCTCTTTCAGTTCCTCTGTTATTTTATTCATAATTATATAGTCAAATATCATTATTTTTACTCATTTCATTGTGAGAATTTCTGACAGATAATCGATTACTCCTGTGAGGACAATCTTATCACATAGAATGGCAAAATTCAACTGTAAAAGGTGAGAGGTGAGTTTTCCTTTTTCCCTTTTCCCTTTTCCCTTTTCCCTTTCTACTTTCTACTTTTCCTTTTTTACTTTTCTGTACTAGTTGTTTGAATTATCATAAATTATATTATCATTTCTATTGTGTTTTTTTTCTTTATATAATATATATTATTTTTACTATTTTATTTTTCATAATAATTATTATATTATTTAACTGAATTCCGTGTTTTTTGTGATAAATGATTTTTTGTTATATTTAGTTATTTATTGTTACGGAAATCCTGTGTTTTTGTTTCGAATCTAAAACCGAAAATGTTAAAATATGATATAATACTATAAAATAATTAAGAAAGGAAGTAGTGCAGAATGGGAATAGACCTGAATGATACGGAGAAATATACCTCTATAGACACAGAAGATGTCCTTAAAACAGTAGAAGAATTTCCCGAACAGTGTGAAGAAGCTCTTAACATTTGCAAAACTTTAGATATTCAGAAAGTAACATGCTCAAATATATCCATATTCGGTATGGGAGGGTCAGGCACAGGAGGAGAACTGGTTAATTCACTGACAGATGATAAAATTAATATACCTCTGATGTTTTTTCATCATTATAATGTGCCCAATTTTATTTCATCTGATTCTCTCTGTTTACTCGTAAGTTATTCCGGCAATACTGAAGAAATTTTAAAAGTCTATGATACGGTAAAATTACGTAAAGCTCATATAATAATATATGCCTCAGGCGGCCTTCTTCTGGAAAAAGCCATAAAGGATAATATAAAATACGTAAAAATACCGTCCGGTTATCAGCCGAGATGTGCTCTGGCTTTTCTCTTTTTACCACTCTTATATACCTTATACCGTCTATCTCTCGTACCTGATCCGGGAAAAGATATAGAGAAATCTATTGAAATGTTAAAGAATTTGAGAGATAAATCCGAAAGACACATACCGTCAGAGAAAAACTATGCCAAATCACTGGCAATAAAACTGGCCGGTACAATACCTCTGATTTATTCTTCCCGGTCCTATCTCGAATCTGTGGCAAAAAGATGGAAAAATCAGTTAAATGAAAATGCAAAAACCATGGCCTTTTATGATAATTTTCCCGAACTGTGTCATAATACCATCTGTGCATGGGATAAGACAGAAGATAATTATTCCCTCATACTCCTGAGAAGCAGGGAAGAAGATTCGTCTGTAAAAATAAGAGCGGAATTTTTGAAGGCCCTTGCAGATAAAAGAATTGCCACAGTTGAGGAAATAAAAATAGCTTCTGAATCTCTTCTTGAAGAAATACTGTCTGTGATTTATCTCGGTGATTTTGTGAGCATATATCTTGCTTTATTTAAAGGGGCAGACCCGGTAGATATTTCTCTTATCAGGCAGTTAAAAGAAAAACTCTGTCGGTGAAAAGTGAAAAGTGAAAAGTGAATAAAAAAGTTCACTGATTTACTTTTCACTTTTCACTACTCACTTTTCACTAATAATGTTCAAGTAAATACTTCAGCTCTGCCTCTGTGCTTACCCTGTCAGATACTACAACTTCTCCTGAGTCTTCATAACCGAAGCCTGTTATGCTTCCTTTTCCGTCACGCTGTATTATTTCTTTTCTGAAGATTTTATATTTTCTTATATTTACGCCTTTTCCCTGGAGAATTTTCTTTGCGTCAGTAAAAGGAGCACCTTCTGCATGATAAAATATACTTCCGTCTTCAGAGAGAATCTTGTAATCAAATTGATCCAGCAACTGACCTACTCTTTCAAAATCATTTCTGGGAGGTTTACCTATTTCTATATTGTAAAAAGACAGAAGATCATCAATTGTATCCATTTTTGTCCAGTGAGTCATATCATAGGTGGCACCGTCTTCAGCTTCTATTTTATGTCTTTCTGTTATATAGAAACCTTTACCGGATTGTAAACTTTCTATAGCTTCTTTTACTGTTATAACAGGATGAACCTTTTCTTCCAGAATTACTTCTTTATGGACGGCATTGGGGGAAGTAATATAAGAAGCAGCCATGCCTCCTACAAGAGTGCCGATAACTGTACCCAGTATTGCTCCTTCTTTCCCCAGAAATACTCCTGACAGTCTTCCTACAATCAGAGCACCTATGCCTGCCCCCAGTATGGTTTCGCCGAGTCTTTTATTGACAGGCATGGGAGGCTCTATTTCTCTTGATATAGTTATCTCTTCGCCTCTGAATTCAAAGATATTTAAATGCCTGTCTTCACTTTTATCGATTACATTAAGTTCTACAAGTATTTCTTCCACCTGTTTCAATGTTTCTTCACTCATGTATTCGGTACTGTCTGTCATTTTACATCGCCCCTTAATAAAAAATTATTCTTTTCCGAGATCAGTTTATATTTTATTAAAAATTTCTTTATTAACAATATTGGCAGGTATATTTCCGTTTAAAGCTGTTAATAAATTTTCAACTGCCATTACTGCCATTCTGGTTCTTGTTTCAACTGTAGCACTTCCGATATGAGGAAGGAGTATAACATTTTCAAGGCCTGTCAGTTCTTCTGTAATGGCCGGTTCTTTTTCATATACATCAAGACCTGCACCGCTTATTTCTCCGTTTTTAAGGGCTTTTACGAGAGCCTCTTCATCCACTACTTCTCCTCTTGATGTATTGATCAGATAAGAAGTTCTTTTCATTATACAGAATTCTTTACTTCCAATCAAGTGTTTTGTTTCAGAATTAAGAGGTACATGAAGTGTAATAAAATCGGATTCTCTTAAAAGTTCTTCAATAGAGACAAAAGTCATATTTAATTTTTTTTCTTCATCGATTAATCTTTTTCTGCTGTGATAAAGAATTTTCATGTTAAATCCCTGTGCTCTCCCTGCTACTGCCAGGCCGATTCTTCCCATCCCTATAATACCAAGCGTTTTGCCGTATATATCAGAGCCAAGCATAAACATTGGCCCCCATCCCTTAAATTTTTTTTCTCTGCACAGTTTATCTCCTTCCACTATTCTTCTCGGAACAGAAAGTATGAGTGACCACGTTAAATCTGCCGTACTCTCTGTTAATACATCAGGCGTATTGGTAACAGGAATAAGTCTTTCACTGGCAGTTTTTATGTCTATATTATTATAGCCTGCCGCATAATTTGCTATTGCCTTGAGGCCGGGATTGGAACAGATTACCTCCATGTCTATTTTATCCGTAAGGAGACAGAGAAGACCGTCTTTATCTTTAAGACCTTTTATTATCTCTTCTTTCGTTAAAATTCTGTCATAAGGGTTTACCTCTACATGACATGTTTCTTTTAATAAAGCCATACCTTCTTCAGGCAGTTTTCTCGTTACAAATACTCTGTGTTTCAGATTAATCACCCCATTTATAATTGTGATGCGTAATGCGTGATGCGTGATGCGTATTTAATCCCAGAGCGTTTAATTAAACGCTTATCCTTCACGTCTCACATCTAACGTCTCACTTACATATAATCTTTATATATTTTTCGGAAAAATCCTTTTGTTTTATATAAAATTTTTCTCTTGCTATTGTAAAAGTAAATTAGTATAATAACAGGTATCAATATGTAACGGACGGTGTGATTATGATCAGAAATGACAGGGAATACAATCAGATTAGATTGTTCATAAGATATGTTGTCGGAAGAAAAAGCCCTCAGAAGCTTATTTCTTATATAAGAGATCAGCTCCTGTTTCATGATAAAATGGATCTTTCTTATACTCCTGATGGCATAACTCTCAAAGTTTCTTTGAAAGGTAAAGATAATTTTGTTCCTCTCGGTGAAATACAGGACCCGACCTGTATAGTTTATCTTTCTATTATTGGATCCACAATGTTTGCTTCTTCTCATTCTACCTATGTTAAAAGAATTGATCTTGTCAGACATTTGAGATTAAAAGATGAAAATGAGAAAAATGTCATCAAGCCAGAATTGCAAGTCATAATTCCGAATATGGCTCCTTATATCAAAAGATTAAATGAAAGACTGGGCTATAAGGCTATACGCAATAAAAAGATTGGCCGTGAATCAGGTTATTTCTTTGAAACAGAAAATTTCAGAGGGAAACAGCTTGTACCATATCATATGGATAAAAGAAAATTTACCTGTACCTGGTCTAAAGGCAATAAAGTTCTTTTTTTTACTCATCCCGATTGTGACTGGGATATAGTGAATTATTTAAAGACTAAAAATATATGGTCTGTTCCCGTATATTATAAAAAAGAGCTGAAAAATTTTGCCGGTAAATTTAACCCGAAATTAATCATCTTTGACGGAGAGAAAAGAGGAGATGAACTGGATTTATTCGGAATGCCACCTGTAGAAGATAATAAAATACCTTTTATGAATTTTTTCATAAGAGATGATGGTACTGTAGAAATATGGAATGAAGAAGAGAAAAATTATTATAAGGATATAGAAGAATTTTCTGAATATCTGTCTCATTATCTGAGCAAGATAAAGCAGGTAGAAGAAGAAGAGGAAGAAGATGAACAGGAAGAATGGGAAGAAGAATTTGAACTTCTTGAATTGACATAATTAACAAAAATATTTATACTCTTATTTCAGGGGGTAGAAGATGGGATTCGAGAAAATATAAATATTGATAAAGTTAAATATGCTCACTGTTAATTACTGCTTTCGGGAGCCAGGTCAGGAAGATTAAACCCGAAATCTGAACTCCAAAACCCGACTGGAGAGATAATCATGGAAAGATTTTTTACCGGACAATTAGATGAAGAAAAATGGACTGTTGAAAGAGACAAAATGGTTTCTACACAGATAGAAGCAAGAGGTGTAAGAGACCTGAGAGTTCTTCAGGCTATGAGGGATGTTAAAAGACATATATTTGTGCCTGATGATATGAAAACCAGAGCTTATACTGACAACCCTTTACCTGTAGGATACGGTCAGACTATTTCTCAACCGTATATTGTTGCCTTTATGACAGAAGCTCTGGAAACAAAAGAAGAACATAATATTCTGGAAATAGGCACAGGCTGCGGTTATCAATCTGCTGTAATTGCTTCTATTGTTAAAGGAGTCTATACAGTAGAAATAGTAGAAGAGCTTTATAAAAAATCAAGTGAATTGTTGCAAAAATCCGGTTATCTTAATGTTAAATGTAAATATGGAGACGGTTATGAAGGATGGCCTGAATATGCTCCTTTTGACGGTGTTATAATAACTGCGGCACCTCCCAGATTACCTGTTAATCTTTTTGAACAACTGAAGGTTGGCGGTAAGATGATAGTTCCTGTAGGAGGCGGATGGCATCAGGAACTTAAAAGTATAACTAAAAAACCTGAAGGTCTATATACGGAATTTTTACTCGATGTCCGTTTTGTTCCTATGATAGGTGAGATAGAAAGGCAGATATGAACATGGATGAACGTGATAAAAATAAGCTGGCAGGAAGGTATTATCTTGTACAAAAAATAGGTAAAGGAGGTATGGGGGAAGTATTTAAAGCAAAAGATCTTCTTGAAAACAGAATAGTTGCAGTAAAACTTCTTCATCCCCATCTGCAGTTCGGTAAATATATATCACGATTTAAAAGAGAAGCCGAGTATCTGTCCAAATTATCCCACCCGAATATAGTTAAATTTTACTCTCTTGAACAGGATGAAAAAAATATTTTTCTGGTTATGGAATATATTGTAGGAAGAAAAATAAGAACCTATATAAAACTTTCTCCCACACCTGTGGAAGATGTCCTGAAATGTGCAATTCAAATATGTGATTCCCTTGATTATGCCCATTCTATGAATATGATACACAGGGATATAAAACCTGAGAATATTCTTATTGATTCGGAGATGAATATAAAAATACTGGATTTTGGTATAGCAAAAGGTATGCCGAAGGAAACGAAATTAACAGAACCGGGAACACTCATAGGAACAGTACAGTATCTGGCTCCGGAATATATACAGGGTGAACAGTTGACCAGTGTTTCAGATCTATATTCCCTCGGTGTAACTCTATATGAACTTCTTACGGAACAACTGCCTTTTTCCGAAAGTAAATCCAATGAAGTTTTTTTCCCTCAGTTATTCGAAACACCTGTTCCTCCGACAAAGGTTAATAAAAATATACCTCCTGAACTGGAAATGACCCTTATTAAATTACTTGATAAAAACCCTGTCAGAAGATTTGAAAGTGCAAAAAAGCTTAAAGATCGACTCAAGGTTATTCTTATGAGCCACAGTCTGAAGGAAAATCGTCAGGAATAGTTATTTACTAAAAATTCTAAAATTTGATTCCGAAACCCATTTTTAATTTCTTCTCTTCAAGGACATCATCTACTCCGAAAACAAGTTCAAAGTTATCCTGAATTTTATAACGGCCTTTTACATCTATAAAAGCATTTCTCTCACTGAAATCAAATACATCCATAGAAAGAGTCGTTTTATCTCCTACTTTGTAGTCCAATCCTGCTCCGAGAGAAGATTTGACTATTCCTCCTCTGAATGTCAGATCTGTTGTTATTATTTTTCCGAGTTGTGCGTTTACAGTACTTCTTTCTGAATTTACATCTGCCACACCGAGGGTTAAAAATTTGTCTCTTTTCTTGTTACTATCGGATAAAAATAGATTTGCATTGAGGTCTCCATAGAAATTATCATTACTTCTTGTTATTATCACTTCATATTCTGCTTTTATCTCTGTTTCATCCTGTTTTTCTTCCTGTACATAACCGAGCATGCCGGTTAAGGTTCCGTCCAGTCTGGCCATAGCTTTTCTGATAGAGGAAGTTATTTGTTTTATGTCATTCTGATACATAGAGCCTTTTTCAGAAAAGGCCAGCAGTTCCTGTGCTCCTTCCTCTGTAAACATACAGCTTTCCCTGAGGGAAAGGAGAACCATTCTGATTTTCGGAGGAATACCTTTCTCCGGGTCGAGGTTTGCCGTGATTTTATCTACTATCATGCATAGATCATCTGATGCTTTCTTCAGTTCTGCTATTATTACAGATATATCCTCTCCGAATCTATTTACTTCTTTGTCTGTATGACTGACATTATAAGATACCCCTTTGAGGAAAATTTTGATATTATTTCTTATTCCTCTTGCCATAACAGACATATCTGATGTTAAAGCATAGAGGCTGTTCTGCAGATTTTCAGAAAACAGGTTTATACTGTCTTCAGAAGCAAGAATAGTTTTATTCAGATTTTCTGTACCATTTTTTATATTGATTACTTTATTTTTTATCTCTCTTTTGAATTTTTCGTCTGAGATTATCTTATTAATTTTTTCAGTTTTTCCCTTTATGCCGGTTATATTTTTATTGAAAGTAACCAGTCTTATTTTGAGTACTCTGAAATTGTCTGCCATACTGAGAAGAGTAACACCTTCTATTTCCATTTCCGGTTTAATCATGGATGGTGTAGAAGGATCTGGGTCTATAGCAACCCATTTATCGCCTATAAGTCCACTCTGTATGGTAAAAATACTGTTCTGAGGTATTTCCTGACCTTCATCGATTTTCAGGGTTACTTTTGCCTTCTGCGTTTTAGAAGAAAATTCTATGGCACCTACTTCTCCCACTGCTACACCTTTCAGTTTTATAATCGATTTGTCTCTCAATCCGTTTATATTATCCCACATTACATAGATTTTATATCTCTCAGGTTCGGGAGGAGTTATAAGTTTACTTACAAAAATTATATAGTAAATTGTAAGAAATAGAGTGATAGATATAATTCCTATTTTTGCTTCTTTGCTTAATCCCATAATTTTTTCCTACTATATTAATGATTGAATAGAACAGGATTACATATGCTCACGTAACATGAGGAAAACGTTTATTAAATGCTTATTGCTCATGTCTGTAAGTTATTTTTCTTTAAGTTTTTCTATATAATCCTGTGCTTTTTCAATCCATGGATTATCAGTATCTTTTTTGTGTTTTTCTATATAAATATTGAAATTTTTTAATGCTTTTTCTTTATCTTTTAAATAATAAAATGTAACACCCAGGTCATAATAAACTTCCACGTAAGAAGGGTTTATTTTTAATAATTCATTGAATTGCTCTATAGCTTTATTATATTCTCCTTTTTCGTGGTAATTCAGAGCCAGATTATAATGAGAATCACAATGAGACGGATTTATTTCTATGGCTTTCAGATAGCATTTATTTGAGTTTTCAATATCTCCTGACCTGTAGTATACATTACCCATATTATAAAAGGTATTCAGATTATCCGGTTCAATTTCTACGGCTTTTTTATAGTATTCCAGTGCTTTTTCATAATTTTCTTTATCTTTATAGATATTTCCGAGATTATAATAGGATTGAAATTTACCGGGATTAAGAGCTATTGCTTTCTGAAAATTTTTTATGGCAAGGTTCAGTTTGCTCTGGCTATGATATATAAGACCGAGATAAAAATAATTCATATTGTCATCAGGTCTGTGTCTTGTTGCAAGAATATAATATTTCGCAGATTCATCGTATTTTTGCAAATTATAATAGATATTGGCTATGACACAGAGAGCAGAATAATAAGTTTCACTGTCTTTTTTATTTTTTTTAAGAGTTTTTTTTAATTCTTCTATTGCTTTTTTATACTCTTTTTGGTTGAAATAAGATATTCCTTTTATTATCCCACTATCTTTTATATGTGCTGTTAAATCGGGATCGAGATGAGTTTCTACCTGATTTATGTTTGCCTCTGCAGTTTTTTCCGGAGAAGGTGTGGATACAGGCTGATTGTTTTTTATTTCCTTTTTACATCCGAAAAATAAAAGTGAGAATAAAGCTAACAAAATCAGTAATTTTTTAATAATTTTTTTTCCCCTCCCGGCCTTTGTTAAAGAATTTTATCAGGAGTCTGAAAGGTTCTGTGTAAACTTATCAGGAAAAACGTACCGGACTTTTACACTGAATTTATGAAAAACTCTATTTTTCTTTAGATTCTTCAAAAACCATTTTTCTGGCAAGTTTTTCGAAAATATCCTGACTTGTCCATGGTTCAACTGGATGATTCTTGAAAAATTCAATCAGGGCAGATCTGAGTATTTCTTCTTTTGTTTTTTTACTTGTAGCAGAATATTTATCCAGGGCTTTTACTAATTCAGGCGGAAGATAAAATTCTATTTTGTTTTTTTTATCCATTTCTCAAAACTGTCTCCTCTTCTTAGATTTCATTATTATATCATGTAGGTTCATTAAGTCAAGATTATGTGGAATTTGTGAGTGGAACTGCGGTACTGACAGGTATGACCGGAGTGAGTATAACCAGATATGAAATTTGTAATAAAAGTTTTCCTCCCGTGACGCATTACGCGTCACGAATAATAGTGCACTATTTACCGCTGTTAAAATTAAGTAAATATTTCAATAATACAAGTATGACAGTTGTACTTCCAAGGAGGAAAAAAAATATGACTGATAAGCATAGAAATAGAAATTTTTTATATTCCCGTTTCCTGAGTCTTTTCATATAATAATTGCTTTTCGAAAGAGTTAAGAGAAATTCATCCGGTGAATTATAAGATGCAAGTTTTAACTGTTTTTTCTCCGGATGTAGATCTGCTGCACAGTTATGGCAGTAATGATTGCTTATTAAATTTTTTTTCCTGCAGAGAGGACATTTTATTTCCATTTTTTCTCCTTTATAGAGTTATGGCATTTAATCTGCTATAATATTACTGAGGTGAGCATAATCGTGACGCGTAACGCGTGACGCGTGACGGGAGGAAGACTGTTATTACATGGTTATGCTCAGGTCAGTAAATATAACAGCAATACATCAAAAAAAATTGAAAGGAGCACCATATTATGAGTAAAAAGTTCTCAATAATCGTATTAATTATATTTTTGCTTTCATCTAACATTTTCGCAGAAGAAGTAAAATCTCCTGCAGAGTTATTTACTAAAATGCAAAAAGCCTACAAGGCCATTAACAGTTACAGTTATACAAATGAGCAGGGAGAATATGATACCTTTAACAAGGAATATCAGAAAGAGACCGCTAAAAACTACGATGATTATAATTCTAAATACGGTGATGGCAAAAACACTAAAGTTTCAGATAAACCTGAATATAAAAGAGGTAACTACGAAGTAAAATTCTGCAAACCTTATTCTATAAGGATGAAGATTATATCTTCCGACTATACACCTTCTGTATTAAATAATGCTGAATTTATATACAGACCTGGCAGTGACCCGAAGAATTTCATTGTTAAAATAATGGGACTGGGGTTTATTCCCCTGGAATTTCAAAGAGATGTACAGAAAGAGAATACAGGAGATTTTCTGGTAATGAACTGGACTGTTGATTTGCTTCAACTGGATTATTTTTTTAAGAATGGCTCATCTGCCTTATTGCAGGAAAAAAATAAGATTAATAACAGGGACACATATATTCTGGAGTTTAAATTTGCAAAAGATGTTAAACCATCTGTTCCTAAATATAATCACAGCGATATACCGTCACAGGTTAAATTTAAGATAGATTATACACTCGGGAGCCTTGAAAGGGTAAAATATTCTTCCGTAAAATACTGGGTAGATAAAAAGGATTTAATAATTATAAAAAGAGAAGAATATATAGGCGGTAAATTACATTCCACAAGGCTTTTTAAAAATATAAGCCTTAACAGTGTAAAGAAAAGCGATATATAGTAGGGAAAAGTGAAAAGTGAATCTTAATTAATCTATTATTTTATTCACTTTTCACTTATTTACTTCCAAGGATTACTTTGACCTCATGAGACTCACTTATGAGACGTATAACCATAAGATTGATTGTTTCTCCTCCTGTATTCATTATTTGCTGCAGATCTTCTTCTTCTTCAATTTCCTTTTTATTGGCAGAAGTGATGAGATCGAACTTTTTTATACCGGATTTTGCAGCGGCGCTGTTTTCTGTAATGTCTTTTATTATGAGCCCTTTTTCCGATGAATAAATAGGTTTCATTATGTCAGGAACACTATCGATATCCCATCCCATTGAAGGTTCCTTTTTGATACTGAATATGATAGGTACAGGTTTTCTTCTTACAAATACTATATTAATTTCATCTCCAATATGTTTGTTCTCCAGCATGTCTTTAACCTGACCTTCTTCTTCCACTTCCACTCCATCGAATTTTATTATAACATCACCTGTCTGAAATCCTGCTGCCTGTGCAGGACTGTTTGGTATAACCTTTCCTACATGAAGACCTTTGGTAACACCATAAAATTCTTTCAGATAGTCAGGCATTTGAATAATAAGCATACCAAGCCATGGTTTACCTGATTTCGCAGGATTATAACTTAAATCCTGTCCTATTTCTTTCATAGAGAGGCTGAAGAATTTATCCAGGGGCTGTAAAAAACCTGTTCTGGAGGCAATTATTTTCCTGTTTTTACCTATTAAATACATCCCTGGAAACTGTCTTTCTATTTTATAAAGACCATGTATGGTTTTATCCTTATCCAGTATGACAGGAAAATTTATATTTTGTTCTTTTGTATATAAAGTTAAAGCATTATAGCACTCTTCATTTGCAGTAATTATAATAATATTTAAAAAAGCACCGGGGAAATCTGATTTTAATTTGTTCATAGACATTATTTCTCTCTTACCCGGCTCATCGAGGTATTTTATGAAATAAATGAACAGGTTAGTTTGACTGTAATTTTCAAGGGTTACATCTTTCCCATTTTGATCTACAGATTTAAAGTCAGGAGCAATTTCTCCTTTTTCCAGTGAAGCCATTGAAGGGAGCACGGAAAAGAGAAACAGTAACAGAATAAGAATAAATTTTTTCATAGTGTAAACCTCTCTGTATTATGATCGTAACGCTAACGAGTTACGCGTTACGCATGTCAGCATCACGATAGATAGATAATAATTACTAAATTCTCTCCCGGATAACATAATCCTTTTTTGGGTTCCAGGTTTTGGATATTCTTAACCCAATTAATGAGTGAATAGTGAGTAGTGAATAGTGAGTGAAAGTATTCTATTCTACTCACTACTCACTTATTGACCTGAGCATAAGCATTTAATAAACGTTTTCCTCCCGTCACGCGTCACGCGTCACGCGTCACGAGAGTATATATGTATTATTTATGCTTACCTCAGTAAATTCTAACAGGTTATGAAAATTGCGTTTAAAAATGACAGGTGATTTTACATACAAGGGAAAAAGAA
>CAYSLJ010000136.1:0-19389 GCA_964431735.1 uncultured Synergistia bacterium
TCCGGCCAGGGACAGGTTTTAATATGGGTAATAACTTATTTGGAGCGGTACTAAGGACTGCAGGAAAAATAACTCCGGCAAATTGTTAGAATGGTTATCATCCTCGCGTCACGCGTTACGCGTTACGCGTCACGATACAAATCGTAATTAAGATGTAGTTATTTCCTGACAACTCCTAAGTAAAGTAACAGATTATGAATTATTTAGTGAGTAGTGAGTGGTGAGCGGGTTTTGTACTCACTATTCATTATAAATTCTGAATGTTATAATTGCTCCTTCTTTACCGGGGTTTTCCACCCATATATTCCCCCTGTGCAGGTCTACTATTTTTTTAGCAATAGCAAGGCCCAGTCCTGTTCCTCCTGTTCCTCTTGTTCTCGACGGGTCTTCTCTGAAAAAAGGTTCAAATATTTTTTCACTGTTTTCTTCTCCTATTCCCGGCCCTTCATCTATTACGGAAACAGAAGAGAATTCCTTTTCACCTTTCAGGATTACTGTGATTTTACCGTTCTCACGAGAATATTTAATGGCATTTGACAGTAGATTTGTAATAACCCTGCTTATTTTTTCGCTGTCTCCCGATATTTCATGGTTTTCCCCTTCTTTTTTCAGTCCTATTGTGATATTTTTTTTAGAGGCCAGGTTTTCGAAATTTTTAATAGAAATGGAAAGAAGCTCTTCTATGTTTACAGGTCTTAAATTCAGTGTATAATTTCTCAGATCCATCTTTGAGAATTCAAGCAGTTCTTTTACCAGTACCGTCATTTCATCTATATCATCGGACAGATTTTTTATATTTTCCATAGAAGGGATTTTATTTTTTTCTATTTTATCCTGCATGATTTCCATAGCAACCTTCATTCTTGCAAGGGGCGAGCCAAGTTCATGAGATATGTCTGATAGGAGTTCTTTTTTTGTTTCTATCATAGCTATAAGTTCTCGTGCCATGTGGTTGAAAGCATTGTCGAGTCTTGCAATTTCATCTCCATTCTGTTTTTTGTTATTTATTTCAAAAAAACTGAAATCTCCCTGAGAGAATTTTATTGCCTTTTCTGTTATTCTTTCAAGTGGTCTTGTTATATTCATTGCCAGAGGATATATTAAGAGAGAAAGTAAGATACATAAAGAAATAAGCCACAGGAAGAAATGATACCTCCTGTTATCATCTCCTTCTGCCGAAATAGATATATAATGGCCGGCAGGTCTCTTAACGGTAGTAAGAAAAAAAATCCCCTTCTTTTTTCTGGATATTTCCCTGTAAAGACCACGTTTTTCTACTTTTTTCATCAGTTCTTCTGTCAGATTTTCTGTTTTATCAGATGAACTTATTATTACCTTACCATGAGGATCATAAATTGTTATTTCTGACTTTGTCTCCTGTGCCATATGATTGACAGCTTTCTTTAAATCTTTTTCAAACAGAGCATCTGCCACTATGGATGTAAAAAGAAACATCCTTTTTTCAAACAGATTTTTATGAGGTTTTTCTACGGAAAAGAAAAATATAACAGGAGTTATTACAAGTATAATGAGTAATACAGCCAGAAAATAAAAGTAGAGTTTTATATATAAACGTGAGATTTTCATAACATATTCTCCTTCTAAATCGTGACGCGTGACTGGTGGTTCGTGATGCGTAATGCATGATGCGTTATAATCGTAACGCGTAACAGGTGACGCGTAAAATTCATCCTTAACGACTCATTCTTCACTATTCTCCACTGTAAAGATAACCTATACCCCAGATAGTTTTTATAATCTCAGGATTTTTCGGATCTTTTTCAAGTTTCTGTCTTAAGTGACTTATATGTACATCTATAGAACGATCAAAAGCCATAAAATCTTTGCCTCTTGCAAGATCCATTATTCTGTCTCTTGATAGAACGATACCTTTATTTTGAACCAGAATAGTGAGTATATCAAATTCAGCCCCGGTTAATTCAACAGGTTTTCCGTTGAATATGGCTTCTCTTTTATTTGTGTCCAGTTCTATTACATCATGTTTAATTTCTTCGCCTGTATTACATTTTTTCTTTCTTCTTGTAACAGCTTTTATCCTTGCCAGTAATTCTCTGGGGCTGAAAGGCTTTACCATATAATCGTCTGCTCCCACTTCAAGCCCTACTATCCTGTCTGCTTCGTCACCTCTTGCAGTCAGCATAATAACTGGAAGGTAACTGTGAGATTTCATTATTTCTTTTAAAGTCTCAATACCGTCAAGTCCCGGCATCATAACATCCAGAACTGCAATGTCGAATTTTTCTTTTTTAATCATTTCAAGACCTTTAATGCCCGAGTTTGCTTTGTAAATTTCCATTTCATTCGTAGAAAGATATTCATCCAGAAGGTTTAAAAGTTTTTCATCATCATCTATGAGAATAATTTTCATTCTTTACCGTCCTCCATATAAAGTTATGTTCCGTATAATCTGGAATTTTTTATGAAAACTTATCGACTTTTTTTTAACGCTGTTATATTATATTATATATAACATAAATTTGTTTTATAGTAAATAAAGTAGTGAGAGGTGAGTGGTGAGAGGTGAGTGGTGAAGAGTGAATTTTACGCGTTACGCGTCACGATTATAGTATCAAGCATTACGCATCACGTATCACGTATTACGAAACCAACCATCACCGGGCACGAAAATTATGAAATTTATTAAAATAACTGTTTTTATATTACTGATAATATCTTTGTCCGGCTTTTATCTTACAAAAGCTCAGACTTCGTCTGAAGTCCAGAAGATTGTAAATGAAGCAGAAAATCTGATAAAAAAAGGACTTTATGATGATGCTATTTCCAGGCTTGAGAAGGCAATAAAAAAAGATCCTTCCTGCAGTCAGGCCTATTATCTCAATGGAAAAGCCTATCATGCTCTTAGAAATTATGACGTGGCCATAAAGAATTACAAAAAAGTCCTTGAGCTTCAGGCAGGTTGGGGAGAGGCCTGTTATAATATAGGAAGCTGTTATGTAGACATGGGACAACCGGAACAGGCAATTAAATGGATTGCCCAGGCAAAGGGAATATTTTACGGTAAAAAGGAAATGGAGAAATATAAAAAAGCCCTTGAAAAACTCATAAATATAAGTTCTGGAGATGTAAAAAAATCCTATGAAAAAGAACTTGCTGCAGGTCATCCTCCTTCTACTCCGCAACCATCGCCTGTAGCGAAGGTTACGCCCAAACCAACACCTTTACCGGCAAAACCAGACGATATGATTTTCATAGATTCCGGTAAATTTACTATGGGAAGCAGTGAGAAAGACATTCAGAGCGCAGTCAATATGTCAAAAGATGCAGGATGGACAGAAGTTGAAAGAAACTGGTTTACAGATGAATTGCCTGCCCATGAAGTGTATGTGAAGGGATTTTATATAGATAAATATGAAGTTACAAATGAAAAATTTAAGAAATTTGTTGACTCTACAGGCTATAAGACAGATGCGGAAAGAGAAGGTTTTTCAGTTTTATGGGAAGGTGCTGACTGGAAGAAGGTGTCAGATGCCGACTGGGCTCATCCTCTCGGTGCCGGAAGTTCTGTAAAGGGTAAAATGGATCACCCTGTAGTGCATGTTACATGGAATGATGCAAAAGCCTATGCAACATGGGCACGTATGCGACTCCCTTCTGAAGCAGAATGGGAATATGCCTGCAGTGGAACAGATAAAAAGATTTTTCCATGGGGTAATAAGTGGAATGATAATTACTGTAATAATGCAAGATTAAACCTGTCCTATCTTGTCGGATTTATGCCTGATTTTTTTAATGGACGGGGCACAATACCTGTCGGGAAAATTCCTGATGGTGCTTCTCCTTTCGGAGTTATGGATATGTCAGGAAATGTATGGGAATGGTGCTCTGACTGGTATTCAAAAGATTATTATAATTACAGTCCTTCTGAAAACCCGAAAGGGCCGGAAAAAGGTGAGAAGAAGATTTTAAAAGGAGGCTCCTGGTATTACGAAAATCCTGCCTATCTGAGAGCATCTATCAAGCTTGCAGAATTCCCCGGCACCAGGAATTTTATGATAGGTTTTCGATGTGTGAAGGATAAATAATATGATAACAGTATTGTTCGGACTTCCCGGTACAGGTAAAACCACTGTGAGAGAAGAACTCTGTAAATATCTGGATTTTTATTATTTCAGCACAGATGAACTCAGAAGAGATGTTTTGACCTGTTCTTCAGAGAATTTTTCCTATGAAGATACAGCACCTCTTACATGGGATGAAATACTTATGGCTTACAGGATTGTATGCTATGCCGCAAAACCTCTCCTTGAATTGAAAAAGCATGTCCTCTTTGATGCATCTTTTCCCAGCAAGCTTATGAGGCAATATGTAATAGATCTTGCAAAAAATACAGACAGCACCATTTATTTTATGGAAATCGTCTGTCCTGAATACATTGTAAAAGAAAGACTTTTACGGAGATTAAATGAGAAAACCTCTGAAAGTAATGCAGGATGGGAGGTCTATAAAAAAGTAAAAAAATCTTTCGAACCATTTGAAGAAGACCATTTTGTAATTGATACGTCAAAGTATGTAACAGTTCAGATTAAAGAATTTTTCAGAACCTGTAATTTATCGTTAAGTCATTAATTCCAGAAGTTTTTTTTCTGATTTTATGAGCCGTTTTACAAGTACATCCATTATCCTTATGGAAACTTCGGGGAATTCTATTAATATGTCAAGAAAATTCTCCCTGTTTATTCTGACGCCTGAAAATTTTTTACTTACCCTTGCCGATGCACTCCTCATACAGCGGCTTATAATAGCATATTCTCCGAATATATCGTTTTTCTCCATCACTCTTAATATTAGCTCTCTCCCGTCAGGTAATTTTTTAAAAATCTCTACTGTACCTTCGAAGATAACATAGGCATCAAAAGCTTCATCTCCTTCTTCAAACAGTAAATCTCCTTCATGACAGGATATTTCTGATGATGTGAAAGCGATAATTTTAACTTCATCATATGGTATTGATTCAAATAAATCACATGCTTTTAAATAATCTATTTTTTCAGACAGACTGTACATTGCACACCTCTTTGTGGAAAATTAAAAACTCCATAATTTATTTTCACCTTCTACATTATGGATATATTCAAGAAAATATGAGAGGAATTTTTTACATAATTCTCTGCTGTGATGGCCATGTTCCCCTATTTCATGAACAAGTTTCGCAATATGTAACGTCTCCTGATAGGCTTCTCCCAGTTCCATTTTTTTCGATAGTTCCGCAGCATATTCACTTATTTTTTCCGTAAGGTCTTCTCCTTTTAATTCCATAGTTGTCCGTGAAGATATTTGCTTTAAGGTGGCTAAAAATAAAAAACTTATATCCCTGTATATACTCATATTATAGACAAGAGTGGCGAGTAAATCCGACATTCTTGTGAGAAGATTCATGTCTTCCATGGTAAAGAGTTCATTGTTAAGTTTATCAAAAGCTTCTACCACTCCTATTATATCTTCATTATAAATAAGAGGGACACAGAGAATTGATTTTGGATGATATCCTGTTGCTTCGGCTATATCTTTTTTCCATCTCGGATCAGATTGAATATCTGCTGCAATTACAGGTTCTCCCGTAACTGCCACTGCTCCTGCTATGCCTTCACCAACAGGAAATCTGAATACCATCGGTTTTTCTCTGTCACGGTCTGTTTCAAGAACCAGTTCATTTGTTTTCTTATCTACAAGAAGTATGGAACTCCACTCGGCATTCAGAATTTTTCTTATAGTTCTGAGTGTCGATTTTATTAAATAAATATAACCTTCAGGTTCTGCCACAGTCATAGTAGTGTTCAGGAGTTCCATTAATTCCCTTACTCTTTCTTCAAAGGAAACTTCTTCCAGCCTGGTTTTCAGCATATCTCTTTCTTTTGTAACATCTCTCAGTCTGAGGAAAGTTGTATCATATTTTTTTTGAAGTTCTTCCAGCTTCTTTTGAAGTTCTGACGAAGTATCTGACATGAAAAATTCCCTCCCTGTATTTTTTTATTACTGACCTGAGCATAAGCATTTAATAAAGGTTTTCCTCCCGTCACGCGTTACGCGTTACGCGTCACGAGAGCATATATTTATTATTTATGCTCACCCCAGTAAAATAATTCTTATCCTTATAGGAAAAGTCCTTCTTTTTATGTAACTAACTATAATTTATAAAAAGTAATGTGAATTTTAGAAATATTTTTCTTGCATAAGAATATATAAAACAGGTATAATTATAGTGAAATGAATGTTTTAAAAAAATGAAATGTTAAGGAAAATTAGAATTTTCCATGTAGATTTATGTATAGAAAGGGAGTATTTTTGTGTACAGATTAATTTGTTCCATCCTGTTCATTATAATTACTTTATTCCCGTCTATGGCCTTTAAAGAAAGCCAGGGACTGGATAATTTTGTTTTTTCTCCTGATACTGCTGTTATTATTACAGATCTTCAGGGACAGATTGATGTTTTGCCATCAGATAAGGGAGAACATGTTCAGGTAAAAACAGGAGATATTATTTCCTTGAAAGATAAACTCATAAGTGGTGATAACAGCCGGTGTAAAATGGTTTTTTCTGACGGAAGTACTTTAAAAATCGGTTCCTCTACGGAAATTGAATTCTGTGACAGAGAAAAAATAACTATGTCTTCAGGTAAATTATGGGGTAATATAAAAGATGGCAGTAATCTAAATATTATCACACAGGCAGGAACTGCTGTTATAAAGGGTACAGAAATGGAAATTGAAGGGACAGAAAATTCTTCTACCCTTACAGTAATAAAAGGAACGGTTGAGTTTTTTAATAATTCAGGTTCCCTTCTTGTCAGGGAAAAGACTGTTGCTAATGCAACTGCTGATACGGCTCCTTCGGAAATAAAAAGACTTTCAGATGATGAGATATTAAAAAAACTTGAATGGAGCAGTTTTGGCAATCCACGGGTAATGGTGTTAATAGAAGAAGTAAATTTTGAAAAGAAAGGTTTTATTACGGAAGCTACTCTGAACAGTTCTCTCAGTGATAACCATTATCATCTTATAGATGAAACTCAAATAAATGCCATAAGAGAAACGGATGAAGCAAAAAAAGGACTTACAGGTGATGCTGTATATGCCGCTACGTTAGGAAAAAGACTTAAATCTGATATAATAGTTATAGGCAGGGTTGCAACAGAATTTGTAGGACAGATGTCTACTTCTCAGAATACTGTGTTTACGTCAAATGCCAGATGTGATATAAGGGTTGTTATATCTGATACAGGCCAGATAATACTTGCGAAAACCATCAGTCAGAAAGGGACAAGTCTGTCCAGAGAAGAAGCAGGAAATAAAGCAATAAAGAAAATGGCAGATATAATAGTCAGAGATATTGTGTGGGAAATACCGGTAAAGTATACTGTTCTGAGTAATTCTCACAGAGCCATACAGATTATTGTAAGTAACTGTGATTTTACATCCCGCGATAAAATAATTGAACATTTGAAACAAAATCCTGTTACATGTAACCATGTTTATCCGAGATCCTTTGAAAATTCCATAGCTATCATTGATGTAGAATATATAGGTACATCTGATGGCCTTGCAGGCGAAATATTGAAAATTTCAGATCCAAAGATTTCCGTTACAGGAGTTACTATGAATAGAATAGAGATTTCTGTAACTAAATAACCCTGTCTGAAAATCGCCATATGTTTTTCAGTGATTTAAGATTTACTGACCTGAGCATAAGCATGTAATAAAACTCTTCCTCCTGTCACGCGTTACGCGTCACGAGAGTTTATATGTATTATTTATGCTTATAACAGGAAGTCAATGAGTCTGTCTGAAAGGTAAAGAGGTTTTCTGGCACGATTCTATAAAAATTTGTCTTCGTGTCACGTGTGACGCGTCACGATTTTAGAGAGGTAAGCCTTTATGTTATGTCCCTGCTGTAATAATGAAACTTACAGAGATGAAAATATCTGTCCTTCATGCGGTTTTTTTATTCATGGATTACAGGGTGGAACTCTGCTGAATAACAGATATGAAATATTAAATGCTATAAAAGCCGGCGGAATGGGTGCTGTTTACAGGGCTTTTGATAGAATCAGAGGAAACATATGTGCCGTAAAAGAGCTTTTCAGAAAAGAGGACATTACATCGGATAATTCTTATGAAGCCGATGTAGAAGCTTATATGGTTAATCGTTTTATGGAAGAAGCAGGTCTGCTTGTTGACCTGGTACATCCTTCCATACCGGAGATGATTGATTTTTTTACCAAAGGTAATGATTATTATTATCTTGTTATGGATTATATAGAAGGGAAAGATCTGTTTACAATCGTTGTTGAGCGAGAGGGAGAAGGTCTGGGTGAAACACTTGTTCTTACATGGGCTATGGAAATATGTGATATTCTCCGGTATCTGCACTCAAGAACCCCAACTGTTCTTCACAGAGATATAAATCCTGCCAATATTATTCTCAGAAATAAAGACAGACGATTATTTCTTGTAGATTTCGGTCTTGCAAGAACTATTTCTGAGACAAACGGCGTGAAAACCTCTGTCGGTACAGGTGCCTATACGTCTATGGAACAGTTTAACGGACGTCCTGAACCGAGAAGTGATATTTATTCACTCGGTGCAACCATGCATTTCCTTCTTACTGCACGGGAAAGTGAACCTTTTAGATTTGTTCCGGTAAGAAAAATAAGGCCTGATGTGTCTGAATTCACTGAATATGTTATTCAAAAAGCTTTGAATTTCCTGCCGGAACACAGATTTTCCTCTGCTGATGAAATGTATCTTGTTCTTAAAGGGAAAATTCCTGAAAGTGCGAATTCTATCTGTGAAAGAGATGAAGGTACTTATATAGAATTTGATTCGGAAGAAAAAGAATTTGAAGATAATAGTGCAAATGAAGAATATCGAGAGGTGAATTTAAATATGTCAAAAAAAGAACAGGGGCTTTTTTCCAGATTATTCTCTAAATTCACGGGAGTGAAAGATGAACCCCCTGCAAAACCTGCTGAGAATATAATCTATGAACTGTATATACTCGATGGTGATGAAAGAGGTAGAGTTTTTGAATTAGGGTATAATCCTTTAGCTATAGGCAGAAGGCTTCCGGGAGATAACAGAACGACAGATATATTGATAACAGATATAGAAGCCACTATATCTACCGAACAGGCAAGAATTTCCTGGAGTCTCGACCATAATATTCATATGATTAACTTTGTTGCAGGTACTAAAAATCCAACTATTATAGACGGAAGAATACTGACAGGACCAACTCTTCTTTCAGAGGGAAATCAGATAATTATGGGAAAGAATGTCATGGTATATCGAAGGAAAGTGCCCTGTGAAATACGACAGGTTTCTGGCGAACAGACTCAGACAGAATATTCGTTTCCTGCTCAGGAAGAAATACCTCCCCCCCCGATTTTTATAGAAGAGGAAATAGAATTAATAGAAACAGGTTATATGTTAAAGGTTATATCAGGTCTTGAAGAAGGAAAGAAATTTGAATTAAACAGACCTATTATTTCTGTTGGAAAGCTTACGATACAGGAGAAAAAAGGGTGGCTTCTGCTGGATTCATCCTTTGTTTCTGCTGACCAGGCCACTCTTAAATGGATGGCAAAAGAAAGAACTTACGGGATTGTTCATACAAAAGGTGCGGCCAATCCCACTTTTGTGAATAACAAAGAAATTTCTTCCGATGAATTTACTATGTTAGAACAGGGTGACATTCTGAGAATAGGTAATATTAAAATGATAGTAGGTAAAATACCTGTTCACCATGATGGCATTGATATTACAGAGGTTTCATCCGTACATGACCATAGTGACGAAAAACATATGATAGAAGATCAGGGTGATGCAATAACCCTTCCCCGTAGAATCAGTTCTGGAACAGGGGGAAGTATCAGCCGTGATATTCCTCATACTGTGCCGGGAAAACATATAATAGAAGATCAGGGTGATGCAATAACCCTTCCCCGTAGAATCAGTTCTGCCAGAAATATTCCTGGAATTCCGCCTTCAGGAAGACCCCATGTGTCAGATGAAGATGAAGTAATCAGAGACTTTCATAACAGGCCAAGAACCCCTCAGTCGACAAATTATCTTGATGAAGAGTCTATTTCTGAGTATGTAGAAGAGCACAGTGTAAAACCTTCTCCACTGAAGAGTGAAGGAATTTTTCGACCGAGAGACGGAGAAAAGGAAGGAGTCTTTTCTGCTCCGGCCGGTATTTCAGATGCCGGAAAAGGAGAAGGACGAAACTTATTCGATATGATGCAGGAACCGTCCAGACTGAGAAAAGGGCATGGAACATTTCGTCCGAGAAATCATGATAGGGGAGAAGAAACAATCAGACCGGATTTCTCCAGATTAAAAAAAGATGGCGAAAAAAAATTATCACTCCCTCCGAAATCTGCCCATTATGAAGAAGATGAAGAAGATGAAGAAGATGACAGAACCATAATGGATCAAACCATGGTTGCTGCCTGGAAGGATGCTCATAAATTTAAAGTGATAAGCGGCCCTGACGAGGGACGTGTCTTTATTGTAAGTAAAGAAATGGTTCAGGGAAAACTTATTATAGGCAGTAAAGGCAAGATTAGAAAGGATATAGAACTTTCCGATGATAATATTTCAGACAGTCATGGAAGTTTATCCTTCGAAAATAACTGGCTCTGTATTAACCTGGAAGATGAACATTATGATATACTGGTAAATGATATGCCTGTAATGAAAAAAGGCCTTGAAAACGGAGATTTGATAGAAATAGGAACTACAATACTGGAATACAGCTATCTTGGTATGGAAAATATTGTCAGAGCTTCCTGTGAGATTGAAATCCTGGAAGGCCCCGATAAAGGACATATTTTTCATCTCACAAAAGATAAAAATTATATAGGAAGAAAAAGCAAGAAAGCGGATACGGCAAAAGAGATAGAACTGTCGGAAAAGGATAGAAGTGTATCCCGGTCTCATGCTTTTATAGAGAAAAAAGATAAGGAATATTTTTTGATAAATGAAAAAGAAGCAAATGTGACAATCCTTAACGGTGTTCAGGTTGTTGAACCGAGACCGCTTGTGGACGGAGATAAGATTAAGCTCGGTTCTGAAACAGTATTATTATTTAAACAGAGTAAAGTACCTATGGTGCCGAAAGAAAAGAAAGTTTCTACAGAGGGAAGAGAAAAAATGGAGAATACCCATAACACCCCTCAGTCCCTTGATGAAGATATGGTTTTTATAGACGGAGGACCTTTCTGGATGGGTGTTGACCATATTGAATGTGATGCCAATCCCATGCATAAAGTACATGTTGAAGCTTTTTATATTGACAGATATGCCGTTACAAATTTTCAATATGAAGATTTTATAAGGGTTACAGGTTATGAGCCAAAAGGAAACTGGAAAGAATATTTCACTGCCGGTAAAGAATATTATCCTGTCACCGGCGTCAGTTATGATGATGCAGATGCCTATGCTTACTGGGTTGGAAAAAGGCTGCCTTCTGAAGCGGAATGGGAAAAAGCTGCCAGAGGACAGGAGGGATTTCTTTATCCATGGGGGAAAAAATGGGATTCTTCCAGAACATGCAGTGAAGAAAGCTCAAAAGCTCATACTGTCTCAGTTGATAGTTTCCCTGAAGGTCAGAGTCCCTGCGGTGTGATGAATATGCTCGGTAATATCTGGGAATGGACAGGTGATTATTATGAACCATATCCTTATAAAGGCCCTTATCCGCCTGATGATGAAGACAGAGAAATAACCATCAGAGGCGGAGACTATAACACTGAATTAAAAGCTATAGGTGTTCCTGTAAGAAATAAGATATTTCCCGGAGAATTCGGCCCTACTATAGGTTTCAGGTGTGCCAGGAGCGCGTGAGCAGTGACCAGTGACCAGTGACCATGTGAAATATTGCAATTATGGTATTAATAAATGTTAACCATCATGAAGGTATGGATGCAGCGAAAGATGAGAATAATCCACGCGTAACGCGTAACGCGTGACGCGTCACGATTCTCCAGGGGTGATAAACAATGTCAGACATTAATTATGATTCAGAAGATTTACTTAAAAACAGATATAAGGTAATTGAATCTCTTGCAGAAGATCTTTCCGGTACTATTTATCTGGCACGGGACACAGCCAGTGAGGAAGATTGTATCGTGAAAGAAATAAAAGAAGATGTAGACGATACAATAGAACCTGCTCTGATGAATGAATTTACCACTACCGTGAAAAATATGGAATCTATAGAAAGTAAACCGGATTCTTCCAAAGTGCTGGATTTTTTCGTCCATGAAAGTAAGAGATACATGGTAATAGAGTATAAGAAAAAAACTCTGAAAAGACTCAGAGCTTTTGCCTCTCTCGGACGGGTGCTGGAAGACCGTTATATAGTCGTTAAAGGTATTGCTGCAGGAGGATTTGGTGTTGTATATCTGGTAAAAGATGCAACACTCAGGGGGAAGTTCTGGGCTATGAAGGAAATGTACGAACAGGGGGGAGACCCGGAAGTAATAGAGAAAAGTTTCAGAGAAGAAGCAAATATGCTGGCAAAGATAGATCACCCCAATATACCGTCTATATCACATTTCTTTACTGCCAATAAAAGACATTACCTTGTTATGGAATATATAAAAGGTGAAACCCTGAAGGATAGACTGAGAAAGCTCCCTGCTGATGAATATTTCCCGGAAGAGACCGTTCTTGACTGGGGTATTACTATCTGTAATGTGCTGGATTATCTTCATAATCTCCCCAGACCTGTTGTGTTTCGTGATTTGAAACCGGAAAACATTATGATCAACGAAAAAGATGAGTTAAAACTTATAGATTTCGGTATAGCCAGAGTCTTCGAAGGAGGAAATAAAACCACCATTCATGCCCTCCTGACAAAAGGTTATGCTCCTCCCGAACAGTGGATGGGTAAGGCAGAACCAAGGTCTGACATTTATTCCCTGGGAGTAACAATGGATTACCTTCTTACTAAAGTACACCCGGAAGAAAAATTTCCTAATTTCCCTCCTGCAAGTAAGTTTAATCCTGACATATCGGAACAACTCTCCAATGTAATACTTCATGCGGTAAAAATGAAAATAGAGGATAGATTTTCTTCTGTAAAAGATATGAAAGAAGCTCTGGTGAAAATCAAAAATAAAAAGAAATCAGTCGAATTTATCAGAGAAGGTAAACATTATGAACATAAAGGAGAATATCTGGAAGCCAGTTTTCAATATAAAAAAGCACAGGAATATGATGATGAAAATGAAGAAATTCTTTTTTCCCTTTCATTCTGTTATGAAAAAATGGGACTCATTCCTGATGCAATAAAGATTTTAAATAAAATAGTTGAACGTTCTGATAATCCTCTTAATATTAATAAAGGCAGAGAGATAATAGAGAGATTGTCTTCCGTACCTGTAACTCCTTCCGGTGGAAGTAATGAAATTCCTTTTGTGATTTCAATAAATCCTTCTTCCCCGGCAGCGGGAGAAGTGGCATATATAGATGTCAAAATACCTGAACATTCTGTAAATTCAGTTGAAGGAAATATATTAATTTCTTCTTCCAGACCCGATGATGATGAGCTCAATCAACCATCTCTTTTAGAGCCAGGTCTTATGAGGGGAAAAATAACATCGGTATTTCCGGGAGAAACATTTATTACAGTAGTAGATAAAAATACAGGTAAAATACTTGCCGAAAAATTAAAAATAACCTTTATACAGAGCCTTCCTGACAGAGAAAATTCCTGCATGAAACTTTCAGGGCCTTCCATGATTGATGCAAACGGTGAAGATACAGCCCGTATTGATATTACCATCCTGGATAAATTCCAGAAACCTATCCCTGAGATTTCTGTAAAATTCTCCTCCGGTAGGGATGTAGATAATTTTGAAACCAATCCTACAGATGAAAACGGACATGCTACATGTGAAATATCTTCATCAGTTCCCGGTGCTGTCATTATTACTGCTATTGCTGAAGGCATAGAGCTTAAAGAAAAAATAGAAATTAAATTTGCAGCAACTTCTACACAGTTTTATTCGGTAAAGGACGTAAAACAGTATGTCGTAAAGGAGATAAAACAGGATGTCGTAAAGGAAATCAAAGAGGACAAAATAAAAAAAACTTCTCCCTTAATATTTATAGTAATTCCTCTTTTTATAGTTTTTATGCTTGCAGGAGGTTTTTTTGCTTACGAATACTACCAGAGATTTACAATAAACAATTATATTAAAAAAGGTGATGATTATTTTTCTCATAAAAAATATCAGTCAGCTCTTACCGAATATGAAAATGCTCTGAAATTAAATCCTGCCCTCTTTAAAGCCAGAAAAGGGTGCGGTGATATTTATTTTATAAAAAAAGATTTTGATAAAGCTCTCACGGAATATGAAAAAGCACTGGAATTAATACCTGACGATACAGACATATTAAGGAATATGGCAGATATGCTATACAGGAGAAAAGATTACACAAAGGTTACACAGGTAATGGAACATATTCTTACAATAAACCCTGATGATAGAGAAACTATGACAAAACTTTCTTCTGTATATGTATCTTTAAAGGAATATGATAAATTTCTGGATATGGAAAAAAAGATTTCGAAAACCGGACAGATTGAAATAAACGATCTCCTGGAAGCCGGAGAATTTTATATTTCCGGTAAAAACTATGATAAAGGAGAAGAAGCTTTCAATCTGATACTGTCGGAGAAGAAAAATAATCTGAAAGCTCTCAGAGGTCTCAGCCGATGCTATGAAGGAAAAGGCGATTATAAAAAACTTCTTGATAATAATCTTATTATACTTAAACAATCCGCTTCTGATATGAATATACAGATCTCTACCGGAAAAGCTTATTATAATCTTAAAGATTATGAGTCTGCGGCAGAATATTTTACGAAGGTACTGAAGAGAAAACCTGACAAATCCGTGAGAGATGAAATATCTTCTATGGCTTTTGATGCTTTTATAAAAACAGGAGAAGAATTTTTGAAGAAAAAAAAGTATAAAGACGGAGAGAAATATTTTTCTTTTGCCGAAAATATTTTTCCTGACAGGCAAGAAGCAGAAGAAGGTATCGTGAAATCATATCTCGGACAGATTGATACATATATGAAAAATAAAGATTATACAAAAGCAGAAGACCTGTGTCAGAAGATTCTGGACAGATTTTCTACAGGCGACTTTGCCAATAAGGCAAAGGGGTATCTTACAAAAATAGATGAAGCAAGGCTGAAAAAACAGCCTGTGTACAATCCTCCTCCATATACTCCTTCATATCCTCCGGACAATCCCCCTCCGGACAATCCCCCTCCCGATATAATGGATGGAGGAGGGACAAATAATCCTGATATTATGTAGTTTTACTGATTTTTTGCGATACATATTTTCAGAAACCGGGAGGTACTAAATGGGAAGAAATCAAAAAAGAAAAAAAAACCGGATAAAGGATAATATAATATGGGATAAAAAGGGATTTCATCTTATGGCAAAACCATGCGGACCTCTGTGCAATCTCCGATGCAGTTACTGTTTTTATCTGGAAAAAAAAATCCTTTACCGGCATGTAAAGAATTACTATATGTCTGAAGAAATACTGGAAGTCTATGTCCGTAAAAATATAGAAATGCAGCATGTGCCTGAAATACCTTTTATATGGCAGGGAGGTGAACCTCTTCTGAGGGGACTGGATTTTTACAGGAAAGCAGTAAAATTACAGAAGAAATATGCAGGTAAAAAGCAGATTTTAAATTCCATACAGACAAACGGCACACTTCTGAATGATGAATGGTGTGAATTTTTTTCTGAAAATAATTTTCTTGTAGGTCTCAGCCTTGACGGCCCTCAGGATGTCCATGATTATCACAGGATAACTGAAGGAGGATATCCTACCTTTAATATCCTTATGAAAGCCCTCGGCCTTATACATAAACATAATGTTCGGTTCAATATCCTTGCATGTGTAACAGAATACAGCTCAAAGAAACCTCTTGAAATTTACCGTTTTTTAAAAGATGTAGGAGTTGTTTTTATACAGTTTATTCCCGTTGTGGAAAGAAAACCTGACTCTGCCTCTGAAAAACTCGGACTGACTCTGGGAGTTCCTCCTATGGAAGAGGGAAATATATCTTCTGTTACTGAATGGTCTGTTACAGCTGAAGGTTGGGGGGATTTTTTAATAAATATATTTGATGAATGGATAAGAAGAGATGTCGGTTCTACAATGGTTATGAACTTTGAATGGGCTCTGGCTGCTTATCTGAGACTTGAAGGAACTGTCTGCTATTATACGGAAAACTGCGGAAATTCTCTTATTATGGAACATAATGGAGATATATATTCATGTGATCATTTTGTATATCCCCGGTATAAACTGGGAAATATTCTCAGAGATAACCTGTCTCACATAGTAAACGGCTCCGGGCAAAAAGCCTTCGGACGTAATAAAAGTAAACGTCTGCCTCAATATTGTCTGAAATGTAAATTTCTTTCAGCCTGTCATGGAGAATGTCCCAAAAGAAGATTTATAAAAAGTCCTGACGGAGAAGAAGGTCTGAATTATCTCTGTGAAGGATATAAGAAATATTTCAATCATATAGCTCCCTATCTGGAAGCAATAAAACGTCTCATGGAAAAAGGTGAAGAGCCGGCAAAGATCATGGATTATGCAGTTTCTTTCGTACCTGGCAGAGAGATGCTTCTGGTAAAACAGAGATAATAAATTTTTTGTCTCTTCTCATTAAAGAGTATGAATAAATACACCTGCCGGTACCGCCGGCAGGTGTATGTTATGTCATGACCTGACCATAAGGACTGAAAATAACTCCGGTAAAATTCTCACGTCACCCATCACGAGTCACCATATAAACTGTCCGTGACAGGTCACAAACATAAAAACTATTTCAGCTCAATAACTACTTTCTCCAGAGTTCCTGTGAATTTAAAAGGTTCTTCGTAGGTATTCTCAATCAGAGGAGTTCCTATGTCTTCTCCTACATCAAAACAGGCATCGAGAGCATAGGCAAAGGGAATTGTTTTCTCTATTTTCCCTTCTGCAACTTTCTTACCGTTTACAGAAATAGTTCCTGTGCCGCCCTTGCCCATACCTCCTCCGTCATACTTGAAGTCGTAGGTTATGGTAACTTTCCCCTGAGGAAGTTTTTCATCAGATGAAATTATAAACCTTTTCAGGCCTAAAAGATTATATACAAAGACAGGTTTACTGTCCAGAACATATAAACCCCATCCTCCGAAACGGTCTCCCTGATTGACAATCATACCGCTTGCTCCTTCTTCAGGAATCTCTACACTGGCAGTAATGGTATGGGAACAATTTTTTATATTGGGAGCTGCCCCCAGCGGCACACTTACTATGCCGGGATAATAAGTAAAAGATTTCTTCCCCAGTGTCATACTCGGTTTGTTCGAATTAATACTTCTTTCCGAAGCTCTGTTGTCAAGAGGAAGAACATTGTATTTTGCTGCTTCAACCCAGAACATGTCCTGCAGTTCTCTCAGTTTTTCAGGATATTTATCAGAAAGGTTACTGGCCTGAGAGAAATCTTCTTTAACATTATAGAGTTCCCATTTATAATCACGGGGAGAAGCCTTTTTCCCTGTCAGTGTCCATGGAAGAGTCATAGGTGTTGTGCAGGCAATCCATCCGTCATGATATATGGCACGATTGCCCATCATCTCAAAATACTGGGTTTCCCTTCTGGATGGTGCTTTTTCGTCGTTAAAACTGTACACCATACTTATGCCTTCAACCGGTTTCTGATATACGCCGTTTACCATATAAGGTTCCTTTATACCTGTAGCTTCCAGAATAGTCGGGACTACATCTATTACATGATGAAATTGAGACCTGATACTGCCTTTATCCCTGATATGTCCAGGCCAGGCAATAACCATGCCGTTTCTTGTTCCGCCGAAGTGTGAAGCAATCTGTTTTGTCCATTGTAAGGGACTATCCATTGCAAATGCCCATCCTACAGGATAATGGTTGTACGTCATAGGGCCTCCAAGGTCATTTATGTGCTGATATACATATTCAAAAGGCTCTTCTATACCATTAAATACACATGTTTCATTAACCAGTCCCTGAAGAGTACCTTCAGCACTTGCCCCGTTGTCACCTGCTATAAATATAATCATTGTATTATCCATTAATCCGTTTTTTTCAATGTAATCAATGATACGTCCTATTTGATAATCACAGTGTCCCAGAGCACCTGCATAAACTTCCATCATACGGGCACAGAGTTCTTTTTGTTTCGGATTAAGACTGTCCCATGCAGGTATTGCTTCCGGTCTTGCCGTCAGTTTTGTATTTTCTGGGACTATACCGAGTTTTTTCTGACGGGAAAGGGTTTCTTCCCTTACTTTATCCCATCCCTGATCGAAGTGGCCCTTATATTTTTCAATCCATTCTTTCGGAGCATGATGGGGAGCATGGGATGTGCCTGGACAGTAATAAGCAAAGAAGGGTTTATCCGGTGCCAGCGCCTTCTGTTCTTTTATCCAGTTAATGGCATGATCTGCCAGATCCTTATCAAGATGATAGTTTTTATCATGGGCAGGTTTTTCTACGGATCTTGTATTTTCGGTAAGATGAGGATCCCATTGAGCTGTTTCAGCTCCCAGAAAACCGTAGAAATACTCAAATCCCATGCCTGTCGGATATCTGTCAAAGGGTCCTGTCTGGCTCATCTCCCAGTCAGGTACATTGTGATCTTTGCCGAACCATGATGTGCTGTATCCGTTCTGTTTTAATATTTCACCTATAGTGGCAGTGTCTTTACCTATTATGGAGTTATAGCCTTCAAAACCTGTAGCAATTTCACCTATGACACCATAGTGGGCGGAATGATGATTCCTGCCTGTTATAAGAGCGGCTCTCGTAGGAGAACAGAGTGCAGTTGTATGAAAACAGTTATAACGAAGTCCCTGAGAAGCCAGTTTATCAAGAGTAGGAGTATTAACAGGCCCTCCAAAGGTACCTGTAGCACCGAAGCCTACATCATCAAGCACTATTAAGAGAACATTTGGCGCTCCTTCCGGTGCTTTAACCGGTCTGGGAAAATCAGGTGTTGAATCCTCTGCTGTAAGGTTCACCTGACCCTGAAATTTTTCAGGCGGTTTTGGTAAAATATCCTGAGCAGAGGCAGGAAGGGCTGTACTTCCTATGATAGCTGTCACTGTCCCTGCCAGGAGTTTCTTGAAAAAAGATTTTGTCATTAAAACAAATACCTCCTTATTATTTATTTTTATCATTTTACTGACGGATATAGCCGTCAAGTTAAGCTTCTTACCGCTCCAGATAAGTCAGTATCCATTTCTAAAACCTGTCCCTGACCGGACTC
>CAYSLJ010000137.1:0-7328 GCA_964431735.1 uncultured Synergistia bacterium
CGGCCAGGGACAGGTTTTAATATGGGTACTAACTTATTTGGAGCGGTACTAAGAATCTGTGCTCCCATCACGCATTACGCATCACCCATTACGATTCTCATAAATCCCTGCCCTGCTGGCTATGTGCCGGTGGATTGGCACCGGGAGGCGGTGTGCCCTGCGGCGTCTGAGTCACAGATGGAACTGCTGTCGGTGACCCGTCAGGAGTTGTTGACGGTACAGGAGTCGGGGAAGGTGTGATTTTATCCTTTACCACTCCTTTAATATTCCATTTTATAATCTCCAGTATAAGATAATTATTTATTTTTACCGGTATAAAGGTAATAGTAAATATATCTTTTTTCTCTATTGTTACAGGTTTTCCGAGTTCTTTGATGATTATTTCATCTATCTTTTCTTCTCTGCTATATATTGCAATTTTATAAGGCTCTTCTTCCTTATCTGAAATAGCCTGCACATCACTGTACATATCATAATTTTCTATATCATAAATTTCTCTATCCAGTTCATCTGTTTTATCCTTCCCGGAAGTGGGAGTTCTGGCCGGTTCCGGAGTCTTATCCGGCTTCCCGGTCTTATCCGGTCCGGGAGTGATTATGTCATTTTCATCTGATGGTTCATAAATTTCTTTCAGAATATTGTCGATAAATCTATCATTTACAGCATTTTTTGTTTGAATATGTTCTGCTATAAAATAATAGCCATCAGCCAGAGGTACCATCGTATCAGACGGAATGGCCTCAATTTGTTTCTTTTCAACAGGTTTAAGTATTAAAATCTTTGCCCTCATTAATCTGCGTAAATCCTGTAATTCTTCAGGATTAACACGATCAAAAGTAGCTTTTACAGCAGGATACCAGTCGATTGATTTTGTATCGTCATCGTTTCCGGAAACTGACGACACAGGTATTTTATTGTCCAGAAAAACCTTTGGAATAGATATTCTGTTCGCACCGCCGTAGTCATAGGCAGGTAGAGATGTTTCCACAGGTACCCATCCTAATTTGTTTATCCATACTTCAGACCATACATAGGGGCCGTTTGTTACTATCAGTCTGGCAGGAACGCCTGCTGCTTTACAGAGAGAGCAGAAGAGTCTTGCTTTTGACCAGCATACGCCTGTGTTTTTTCTGAGGGTTGTTACTGCGTCTTCCACAAGTCCTTCCTTTGACGTTGATGTTACAAATTTATCTCCTGTTCCGTATTCACTGATATTAAGAAAATAATTATAGGGCATATCACGAAACAGGGAAGAATAAAGTATATCTTTTACTGTAAGAAGCATATCACCTGAAGAAGTCTCTTTAACGAGCCTCTGTGCAACTTTATATATGTCGGGATTATCACATGGAAGATATCTACCTGGAAGAAGGTATTTTTTTACTTCTGCCGGCATAGCCTGAGGGAAAGGATAGGATTCTTTCATGTCTATCACAGGTTTTATGCAGTCAGTAACATAACCGTACGCCAGGAAATCTGCATTTTTTATGTCTCCGCTGAATTCCGCCCATGTATTTCCCATCATATCCTCTGTGATTGAATAGGACATAGCTCCTCCCTGCTCCAGATTGATTCCATCGCCCCAGAAGGCTCCATATGCCCATATAACATGTCCGTAGTGATCTTTCGGCATGGCAAAACGGAGATTTATCCTTTCGTTTTTCTCGCTTACCCTCTTCCAGCTATATGAAGCAGTATTGAAATTTTCCGGTTCAGGTTTATGAATACCTTCTTTACCGTTAAAAGAAAAGTAATCTGACAGTTCCGGTTTCCCTATAAGGTTAAATTTACCGTTAAAAGGAAGTTTCGAGTAAAGATCTTTAAAAACAGGGTCTCCTTTAAGAGTATCTCTTTTTTCTTCATGAAGTACTGAAAATCCGCTGTAAGTGCCAAACCATTTGTTGTTATCTCTGTCAATTGCGACGGCACCAACATAATTACTTATAAGTCCGCTGTTTTCAGCTTTAAAGTTTTTAAATGTTCCGTCATGTCTTAAAACTGTTGCTCCTCCGCCCCAGTATCCAATCCAGAGAGATCCATCTGTTTCAAAGGCCAGAGATGTTACAAAATTACTTATTAAAAATTTGTCATTTTCCGATCTGTAATTAGTCCAGTTCTCTCCGTCAAAAACCGATATTCCTTCTGATGTGGCAAACCACATGTTGCCATCGACAGGATTTTGAGCTATAGATGTGACGGAATTACTTACAAGACCACTGTTGCCCATAGAGTAATTTGTCCATTTTAGACCAGGTTTCTTTACTTCTTTTAAAACAATGTCTGTTTCTTTTTCCGTAAAATCCATTTTTTTCAGATTTTCAATCAGTTCTATTTCGGAATATTTTTTGTTCTTCAGTTCTTCCAGCAGTTCTATTTTACTTTTCTCTTTATCTCCTTCTTCTTTATTATCTTTACTGTCTTTGAAAAAAATTTTTAAATTTTTTATTGTTTCATTATCAATGGTCATCCCCGGTTGCAGTGTGGAAAGACCTCCATCCCATATACCGAACCATAGATTTCCATCTTTATCTTTAAATGACGGAACAACCTTGTTTCCTGCAAGACCGTTATTTCTGTTGTAAACAGTCCATTTTCCTCCCTGATCCATCATGGCGACTCCTCCGCCGAAAGTAGCCATCCACAGATTTCCATAGTCGTCTGAGACAATAGAAGATACTCTGTTATCAGGAAGAGGACTGTTTGCTTTATCATAGGTTGTTCTCTTACCTTTTCTGTCCAGTTTTGTAACTCCGTAACCTGTGGCAAACCATATTCCGCCTTTACCGGTTCTGGGTACATCTTCTCTGGCAAGAGGCAAAAATAATATGTCATTTATTCTGTTATCTGCAAGCCCATCACGGGCGGTAAAGGAAACAAACTGACCTCTCGGATTGAAAACACTGACACCGCCGAATTTCGGGTCAGCATCGTTGCCTGTACCGATCCATGCATAACCCTGCGGGTCAAATTCAAATGTAATTACTCCGTTGTAAATAAGTCCGTCTTCTTCCGTAAAGGTCATCCATTTGTAAAGTTCATTTTTCTCTTCAGACGTTTCGCCACACGTTAAAATTATTCCAATTTCATCTTTTTTAAAGCCAAGTGTATATAGTCTGGATGTAAGGTCTTCCTCTGTAAATTTCTTATTTATAAGTTTTTCCAGAGATTTTATTCTGGAAGCAGAGATTTTATTTTCACTGTTTTTTATTACAATTTTTATATCTTCATCTTTAATTTCTATTGCCTTTAATGTTTCCGTCAGATCATCCTTTGAGAAAATTACGCTTTTCAGAGATTTTATTGTTTCCAGTTTTTCACCTGTCACGTTATCTTTGATTGCCTCTATTGTATTATCATCAATCTGATACCATACTTTATCTTTCAGATCTTCCAGTGTTTTTTTTGTAATTACAATTTCTGCCGTAAGTTCTGTATCAGGTAATCTATCAAACATATTATTGGGATCTGTTTCACTGTTATTCGGATCTTCTGTATATTGAGTCTCTTCTGTGTCAGGACTTACTGCCGGAGCAGGCTGTTCTTTTGACAGCATGACAGAGAGGGAAGTAAAGGAAAACAATATTACCAGTAAAAGAATAAGGTGATATGAACGTCTCATAAAAAAACTCCTTTGTAATAATTTTTATATCTTTTTATATGTTGTAATAACTTGACATTGCCATATTACCTGCTTTGATAAAATAGTTTTTAGTTATCATTACCGCTCCAGATAAATTCGTACCAGTTTTATCAGCTTCTGCCTGACAGACTCCTACGAAGAAAAATTATTTGCCTTATATAATTTGTTTTTCAGACAATAAATTAACCCTTAGGGTGTGTAAAAAATAACTTTATCATATTTACAATCGTGACGCGTAACGCGTAACGCGTGACGCGAGGACAAAAGCCATAATTTGCCAGAGTTATTTTCCTACAGTCCCTTATTTAATTTTTAATTCTATATAAAAAACTAATTTTTCTTCTCCAGAGCCTGCCAGGCAGAAGTTTTTTATGGATACCTTAATTAGCTGTTAGCGATTAGCTTTAATTATTAACTGAAAACTAACAGCTAATTACTAATAGCTATTTTATTAAATGTGACATTGTCAATATAATTCAAGAGGTTTATATATAACCGTCATAGTGAATTTTCATTATATCATAAAAGAACAAAATATGTAATACCGGATTGCGTTTAAAAATGACAGGTGATTTTATATAAAATGGAAAAAGAAATTTATCATAGAATATTCAGAGTGAAAAGTGAAAAAATTGGATTTTACTTAAAAAGTGAATCTACCTGTTGTAAAAAAAACACTGTCAATAACAGATGAGTTTAGTAGAGATAAAAAAAACCTTCAAAAGAAGGTTATCATTTTACTGACAGTCATAACCAGAACGTTTATAACCGGATATGAACATTAACAGATAGTGAATTATAATATTTCATCATTTTTATATAACCTGCAGGTATATTCTTTTTGTACAACCAGATTAAAATCCGAATCTCGCAAAAAACCCTTTTTTCTCTTTCTGATCTCTTGTAGATAAATCTCCTGTAGGAAAGTCTTTATATAAAAATTCATTTTGCTGGAATTTTTGTATATCTTCAAGAATATCTTTTATAGCTGTCTCCTTTATGCCGATTTCTTTAATAAAAGAATCCATAAGGCTATTTAATTTACTGACAGGAAAATTGTCTTTTCTGTATCCTAAATTTTTTATACATTTTTCCATTATTATCGGTGTAATAGGCCCTGATGTTATACTGAGTCGCTTTGTTATAACATCCATCATGTTTTCATTTACGACATGCTCGTCAGTTGACACATTGTCTGATGTATTGTCTGTTTCACTTTTTATTAACTGTTTTACTTTATCTTTATCAACCCCTGCTTCTCTGGCAAAACTATCTATCAAATCATCAAGTTTACTCACAGGTAAAGTAGATTTCTGATAACCGAGTTTATTTATACTGTTCTGTAGAATCAACTCTGTAAGGGGACCCGACAGGGTTTTGAGGCGTTTTTCAATACGGTTTAATAGATCATCTGGCATAAGAGGTTCCTGAGATGACGTACTTTTATGATCTACATTTACAACTACTTCAAAGGATAACAATCTGTAAAGTGTTTTAAATATTTCGTATCTGTTTTTACCGGATATTTTTTCAATTTCTCTCAAGGTTTTTGTTCCATCCAGGTAAGAAATTATATGGAGATCCTCTGTTGACAGACTGACCCTTCCTGAAGTGCTCCTCCCTGAAAGTTTAAAAATTTCATCAGGATGTGCAATCAGTTCTTCAATAACATTTAACTCTTTTCTTTTTTTTATGCAATCTGCCAGAAATTCTTTTGTGTCAGCAGTAATTGTTATTTTTCCAGGATTTACATCTGTTTCAAACTCAAAGGTTCCTTCTCTCCATGTCAGTAATGTATATATAGCGTCTTTGCCGCTGGAAACTTCTGTTGTGGCATGTATTATTTTACCGTTGTTTATAAATATCTCTCCATGTTCTTTATTACTCGTGAAATGAAGCCTTCCCATCTGTTCTTTTTTGCTGCATAATAAAATCAATAATTCAACTAACTTTAAATCTTTAAGATTTCCTGAGATACCGTTCGCCATTATAGTCTTCCTCCTTATTATAAATTATGTTATCTTACAGTCTTTCATGTTTTTTATAAAGTTCATCTATGGTTTTGAAAATCTGGTAATAGCTTTTATCCAGTTTTCTGGCTATCTGTCTTACAGTTAAATGATTAAGAGCCATTACTGCTATTTCTACTGGTGAAAAGAGACTCTTTTTATTAACCTGTAACGGGCTGAAGTTATTATCCAGTTCCAGATCTGGAATATTTGTCTCTATTATTGCCAGTTCGTTTACAATATTAAGACAATCCTGAAGAAGTGATTTTGATGATTTTATTATTGTTACATTATCACTTCGTGATTTTACATATATAGCCAGTCCTTTTTTCCAGGTTAAAAAACTGTATAATGCTTTTTCTCCCTTTAAATTTCCAAGACAGGCATGTACTATATTGCCTCTATAAAAACATATTTCCCCTTCGTCTTCCTTATCTTTTAATATAATTTTACCATATCCTCCTTTCGAGCAACACTTTATTAAAATTTCACATAATTTTTTCTGTTTCAAATCATAGGTCTCTTCGATAGTAATACCATTTGCCACTTCATCGTATGTTTCAGACAAATATTGCCTTGCAGATTGTATATTAACCAGATAATTTTTTAGATCATGTAAAAGTTCTTCTACATGTTGATATCTGTCAGTCTGGTCTTTCATGAGGCATTTTGAGATTATTCTGTCCAGTTCTTCTCCTATATATTTATTTTTCTCCTTCAGAGGTTTTTTAATAAAATCATTGGAAATAGTTCCTGTGAGAAGATGATAGGCTGTGGCGCCAAAAGAATATATATCACTTACAGTAGTAGTTTTCCCGTTACATTGTTCCTGAGGAGCATATCCAAGTGTTCCCATATAGGCATCACAGGGTGGAAGACCTGCATTGCTTAATATGGCCAGACCAAAATCTATAAGCACTATTCTCTTATCTTTTTTTCTGACCATTATATTTGAAGGTTTTAAATCTCTATATATGACCGGAGGATTGTTCTTATGAAGATAATTAAGAATATGGCAGAGCTCTATTAACCAGTTGAGAACATCTGCCTCCGGTATTCCCTTTTTCCCATAACGATTGATTGCTGCCAGTAGGTCTTCTCCTTCTATATAATCCATTACAAGAAAATAGTTATTGTTTTCACAAAAATAATCATATACTCTGGGAAGATTATTATGATGTAAATCTAAGAGTATTTTTGCTTCTCTTTTAAATCTTTCTATATCCCGCTTCAGTGGTTTTTTCCTTTTTTCCTGTTGTATTACAAGAGATTTAACAGCACATAAACGCTCCAGGTGTGTGTCTTCTGCAAGAAACACAATACCCATACCGCCTGATTTGATCAATTTTAATAGCTTGTACCGATTTACCAGTAACGTTCCCGGTAAATCCATTTTTATATGTTCATACATAGATTTTAATAATTTACTATATAATATCTGCAATGATAATACTTAATTTTTCTTTTTATCCGGCAGATTCTGAGCATTTAAAAGCTTCAGCAAATCGTCGTTATAACTGGTATCACTTCCGGTAAGAAGTGATTTTCTTACATCTTCCTGTCCTTCGTCTTCTTTATTTAAAAGAGACAGAAGATCATCTCCTTCTGAAGACTGGGAAAGAAGTGATTTTTTTACATCTTCCTGTCCTTCATTTTCTTTATTTAAAAGAGACAGAAGA
>CAYSLJ010000137.1:7428-19021 GCA_964431735.1 uncultured Synergistia bacterium
ATCTTCCTGTCCTTCATTTTCTTTATTTAAAAGAGACAGAAGATCATCTCCTTCTGAAGGCAGAGACAGAAGTGATTTTCTTATATCTTCCTGTTCTTCGTCTTTTTTATTCAGAAGTGATAACAGGTCATCCTGATTTTCTGTTTCTGTTGTATTTAAAAAAGGTAAGAATTCTTTATCTATTTCTGAAAAAAGTATGGTTGCTTTTAATTGTTCTTTATCATATTTATCTTCCTGATGGAGCAGATCAATGAGGGAATCATTATCAGGAGGAGTATCGTTTACCTCTTTTTTCTCTATAAGTTTTATCAGGCCGTTTTTATAAAGACAGTACATATTTTCTACAAGCCTGTATAAAGGTATATCCATATGTTCTGATAAATCATTCAGTGTTCTCTTGCCGTCAATGTTCATCATAATGGCCAGATCTTTTTTACTGAAAGCAAAATCTTCTTCATCGCCCTGAGCATCACTGTCTTCATTTAATATAAATATTGCATCAGAATATTTAAACTCTCCGGCAATTTCCGTCAGTTTTATTATTTTTTCGGAAGGGCCTGATATAATTTCTTCACATGTTATAGTTATCACTGTGTCAGGCTTATCCTGTCTCGTGAATTTAAAGAATGAGCAGTTACCTGTTTGTCGGGACATAGCCTCTGCTATAGCCAGATCGCCATACCAGGAAAGACTTTTTGCATCCATTATTATTTGATTTTCTATATATATATCCACACTGTTACCGTTTGAAATTATGTTTAAATTTCCTGTTACATTTGCATCAATAATTAAATTAAATATATCCTTCAATTTAAACTTTGATAAATCTGCATTAAGCCCCGGAAAGTCTTTAAATGTTTGCGATAAAGTCATATCTGTAATATATGTGACATAACCATTTTTATGCAGATCTAACAAAATTTTTCCTGTTTCCAGACCTCCAAGGCCTGTATTGCATACCAGGTCTTCATATAAAGGATATTTATTTATATGGCTTATTACCATCCATTCTTCCCGGGAAAATGTAATAGCTTCCTGATTATTTCTATCTTTAAAAGGAACAATGGAAAAAGATACATCATTTAATGGAATAACCTCACAGAGTTCCTGTATATCCATCCATTCCCCGAAGGCTTCCTTTAAAATTTTATCTCCTCTACCTTCTGAAAATGTAACAACTTCAGAAATAACTCCTTCAATAAATTGAAAGTTACCTGTCATAGCTAAAAGTGCTTTGAGAGCATCTTCCCCTTTGTCCGGGTCGTATATGGCATGTGTAATCTCTCCGTCTTTCAGTATGATTTCTCCATTTAACGAATTACCTGAGAGAGTAATTTTTCCGCTTTTCCTTAAAGAATTTAAAAATTTTAATATGAAAATTAAGGAAAAACATGTTGTATGTCCGGATAGAGTTATATCCATTATGAAACCCTCCTGATTTGTTTTTTTATTCAGATGTAGAACCTCTGATTTAACCGGATAATAAATTCCCTCTGATACTGTTAATATCCTTCTTCTCTTTTACTGATAAGCATATATCATTCATACTTAGTACCGCTCCAAATAAGTTCATACCCATATTAAAACCTGTCCCTGGTCGGACTCTTCCGGAAAAGATATGATCCTGTTGCGTGGCAAACTGGTTTTACAGACTGTTAATATTTTTCCTCTATATAATTTACACCTCTCTTTTAATACGGCATATCTTTTCCTCCAGAGCCCGGCCAGGGACAGGAGTGTTTGCCATATTTTTTTTGGCACCAATTTACCTGTTGCGGTAATTAGAGACTGGGAAAAAATAAACCTGGCAAATTATCAGAACGGTTATTATCCTCGCGTCACGCGTAACGCGTAACGCGTGACGATATAGACTGTAAATATGACGGAGTTATTTCTCGACAATCCCTTATCTGGAGCGGTAATAAATAAATATATGTAAAATCATCTTCTGACATATTTATATATTTTATCGTTCCACGTTTCACTTCCCCTTTATAATCATCTTTGATAAAATATGTCACTTTATGGAACTGAGCTGTAAACTTAATTACACCTGCCTTTCTGTCTAAATATAACAGGATATTTTTTTGAGTATTTTTTGTTATTTATCAAAGATGTTCTCTATATATGCAAAATATCTGCCAAAGGTTATTTTCTTTTTTTTAATTGCTATAATTCTCAACAGTCGTTTACTTTTAAAAAATAATTAAATATATATTTTTTTATAAAAGTGTACTATTTGTGAATAAAGCTATTTTTTTAATATAAAATGGTACAGTAAGACATGTTTTTTTTGATAAACAGAGGAACAGGAGCATAATAAAAGTGTACCATCGGACTATAAGTTCACATGGAAAATTGCATGAATAAGATTCTCTGATTTTTATCTATGTAAAACAACAATCTCGGTTAAATCAGTCTTCTTTGAAAATATTATATTCTTTAATTTTCCTGTAGATAGTATTACGGCTTAATCCCAGAATTTCAGCAGCCACCGCTTTTTTCCAGTTGCTTTTTTTCAGGGCGTCTCTGATTACTGTTTCATCAATTTCTCTTTTGTTGTTAGCTGAAGAGAGGGGAAAATTCTTTAAATCCTTCGGAAGATTATCCCGGGTAATTATTGCATTATTGGAAAGTATAAAAGCATGCTCAATTACATGTTCAAGTTCTCTTATATTACCGGGCCATGTATACTGGAGAAAAAGTTTATGAATATCTTTTGATATACCCTTGATATTCATATTGAATTTCATGTTGAACTTCTTGATAAAATATTCAACCAGAATCGAAATATCATCCCATCTTTCTCTGAGAGGAGGCAAATTTATTTCCACTACTTTTAATCTATAATAAAGGTCTTCACGAAATTCACCTGATTTAATCTTTTTCTCTATATTCTGGTTTGTAGCTGCTACAATACGAACATCAACCTTTACCGGTTTATGGTCTCCCACTCTTTCAAATTCCATTTCCTGAAGGACTCTGAGAAGACGTACCTGTAAAGCAGGTGACGTATCTCCGATTTCATCTAAAAATACCGTTCCTCCGTCTGCTATTTCAAAACGACCTGCTTTGTCTCTGATGGCTCCTGTAAAAGCTCCCTTTACATGGCCGAACAGTTCGCTTTCAAGTAAACTCTCAGGTAAAGCCGAGCAATTTACTTTGACGAGAGGTTTGTTTCGTCTAGGACCGTTATAATGCAGTGCTTCTGCTATTAATTCTTTCCCTGTTCCACTTTCTCCGGTAATAAGAACAGTGGTAGAAATATCTGAAAGTTTTTCTACGAGACCATAAATTTTTTGCATTTTTTCATTTTTACCTATCATATTATGAAACTTATGTCTTTCCTTCAGTTCTCTCTCCAGTTCATACAATTTTGTCTCATCTCTTATTACCATGACTGCCCCGCAGAAATCACCGCCAGTATCTATTAAAGGAGTAATATTTAAAGTGACAAATTGTCTGGAACGATATTTATGATTACATTCTATACGGTATAGTTCAAAAGATTGTCTTTCTTTAATAGTTTTATTGATTGTTTCGGAACATTCTCTGTTACAATGTATTGTTTCATCGTTAAAGTTCTTGCCTGTACAATGCTCAGACAGGCCACATATATGTCTGGCAGAATCATTCACTCCTGTAATATTCAAATCTTTATCGATGGTAATAATCCCATCTTTTACACTCTGGAAAATTGCCTGAAGATGTTTGCCGTATCTTTCTTTCTCCTTTACTATTTCTCTGAATTCCAGAGCTTTTCTGGTAAGATGAAGGAGTGTTTCTTTTTCAACCGGTTTTGTTATATAGTCAAATGCGCCGAGACGAACAGATTCTGATGCAGTATTGACAGTGGGATAACCGGTGATAATTATAACAGGGCAGACTATATTTTTATTTTTTAATGTCCTTAAAAAATCCAGTCCTGTCTTTCTCCCGAGGAGAATATCTGCAAAGATTACATCAAAATGTATGTGAGAAACTTTCTCTAAAGCCTCTTCATAATTGTAGGCAACCTCTACATTATATCCTGCGTCTATGAGAAAACATTCGAATGTATAACACAGAGATTGCTCATCATCAACTATTAATATATAAGGCTTCATCAATCATTCCTCCTGACGGTAAATAAATTATAACCTTTGTAAATTCTCCTTCAACGCTATCAATCAATATTGTGCCTCCATGATCATTTATAATACCGTAGCTTATACTTAACCCCAGTCCCGGTCCTTCTCCTAACGGTTTGGTTGTAAAAAAAGGATTAAATACTTTATTTATTATATCGGCAGATATACCGGGACCATTATCAAAAAAAGTAAGTTGACCATAAGACTTTTTGTTTATAACTTTCTCTTCTACCTGAAATTTAATTGTTTTCTCATGATTTTTATTGTGTTTTTTATTCAGTGCATACTGCGCATTTGTTAAAATATTCAGAAATACCTGCTGAAGCAGTGTTGGTCTGGCAGGTATGGGAGGAAAATTATCCGGAATATTTACTATCAGGTTAATGTCGTTTTTTATCAAGTTGGCCTGAATAAGAGAAATAGTAGCGGAAAATAAGGTGTTTATAGAAACAGGGACTTTCTCCTCTCCGGCAGGCCTTGAAAAATCTAACAAATTCTTTACTATAACTGCAATACGATGGCTCTGAGCCTTGATGATCTGTGAAAAATTGTATTCTTTACTATCTTTATTAACTCTGTCATTAAGTAACTGAGCACAGTTTATAATACTGTTCAGAGGATTGTTAATTTCATGAGCCACTCCTGCTGCCAGTTCTCCTATTGATGCCAGGTGGTATGTTCTGAAGGCATCTTTCTGTAACATCATTTTCTCCGTTATATTACTGGCTATAAGGAGCAGTTGATTTACATGTCCTTCATCGTCTTTTATGGGGTTAACTTTTATGTTGAAATATTTGTTGTCAGGTGTTATAATCTGACTCTTCTGTGTCTGGCCGGTAACGAAGGTACTTAATACAGGGCAGTTTTCGCAGGAAAAACAATTGAAAAAATCCTGACATTTTTCACCTGCAGAATTACAATATGATTTTGCTATGGAATTTGCCCATAAAATAGTCAGATCAGGGGATAATACCAGTACAAGATCCTGTATGGCCTCAAGAAAGGTCTGATATTCCTGAGAAAGTTTTCTGTAATTACTCTCGCTGGCCCTCAAAATTTCAGATGTTTTCTTATGCATTATGGCATTTACAAAAACATTCCCCACCATTTTAATAAGTTCTATATCTTCCTTTACCCATGATATTTTACCCTGTAACCGCTCAAAGCCGAGCAATCCTATAATAGATCTGTTATATACAAGAGGTAACATGAGAATAGATTTAATCTCTGAGGCCAATGATTCTGTATCATCAAACATGGTTGTGTCAGGAATATCAATAATTTTAAATTTTTTGAGCTTTTCAATAACCCATGGTATATCTTCAATCTGCATACTTACAGAATGTTCGATATTTATTTCCTTATTATACCAGTTATATACATTTTTGATTATTTTATTTCCATCCATAAAGTGAATATAACTTCTGTCTATACCTATAAATTCACATATCAATTGCAGTGTATTTTCTATTTCTCTGTCAATATTGGCCGGTTCGATATTGATAAATTTTGTAGATATGGAACCAAAAAATTTTTCTACTTTAAAACGATAAATCAAGGCATCTCTGGCTTTTTTACTTTTTGTTATATCTGTATAGGTACCTACTATTCTTTTTATTTTTCCTCCTTCATATCTTTCCACTACTTTGCCTTTCGAAGCAATCCACTTCCATTTTCCTGATTTTGTTTTCAGTCTGTATTCTAAATAATATCTATTTTTATTACCTGTTAAATAATAAAGAAAGCTTTTTTCCACATTATGTCTGTCATCAGGATGAATCAGCTCAAACATAGTTTTATAATTCCATACAAATTCGTAAGGTCTGTAACCGAGAATAGTAAAACACCTTGGACTGTAGTAAATATTGGCCTGTGCTATGGCATCAGGCAACATAACATCATATGGAATTTTTATATCCCACAGTCCGTCACTTGTTCCTTCCAGAGCAAATCTGAGTCTTTCTTCACTTTCTTTAAGTTGAACATTTTTATTCCACCCTTTTATAAGTGAGTTTGTAAGACAGTAAAGATGTTCTCTATCAAATGGTTTTCTTATATAATATATATCCTGTTGTAAATTTTCCATTATATTTTTGAATGATATATCAGAGTAGCCGGTAATAATGATGATAATAATATCAGCGTCGATATTTCTCAGCTCTCTTGCTGTATCAAGTCCATTCATTACAGGCATGTGCATGTCCAGAATACAAAGGGGGATTCTTCCACTATGTTCATATATATGTTTTAAATATTCAAGTAGTTTTACTCCGTTTTCAAAGGTTACTATATTAAAATAATTGTCTAACAATCTTTTTTTTAATATAGATGCATATAAGTTTAAAGTAGCCGGTTCATCATCTGCTATAAGTATGGTATTGTAATACATATTGTTTGTAATCCCAGAGAACCTGTGTGCGGCAGCCTTCCCCGTGACATCCTCCTTCCCCTCTGTGTTGTAATTTCCATTGATTACAGGAAATTAACACTCTGAGAATTTGAAATATTAAATGACCTGAGCATAAGCATGTAATAACAGTCTTCCTCCCGTCACGCGTAACGCGTTACGCGTCACGAGAGCAGATATTTATTATTTATGTTCACCTCAATAAATGACCTATTACCCTGTATAAGCCATAAGGCCAGAAAACCAGGAATTGTCAAGGCTTTATTGCAGGTTGTTCCCGGAGATGCAGTAAAGATTTTAGTTTCATCCACAGGATAATAATTTTACTTTTTATCATACTGTAACTGTTTGTTTTACTTTCTGTTTTTTTGCCCTTTCCCTCTGAACCAGAAGGTTCGTCAGGCAGAAGAATCACATTATGTTTAACCGGAGACAGACCTTCTTCTTCTTCTTTTTTTAACCACTCTTCCGGAATGAAAGCCTTACATGTATCAACCTCTATTGATGTCAGTGCCTGTTTCATTTCCATGATGTTATTATATCTTTTCCTTGCATCCAGTTCCATGGCTTTAAATATTATATGTTCCAGATCAAGGGAAATTTTTTGATTTAATTCTCTGCAGGAAGTTAGATTCATTGCCTGAAAGATTCTGTCCACAGCATCGGGAGGAGGTGTTTTTGTCGTAAGAAAATAAAGTGTGGCACCAAGAGAATAAATATCACTTTTTTCATCTGTCTGTGCTACATATTGCTCCATAGGTGAATAATGCATCTTTGCAGTCTTGGCTATGGCAAGTGTTCTGGATTTTGGATCGAAAAGTTTTGAAATGCCGAAATCTATCAATTTTAAATGGCCCTGCTCGGAGAATATTATATTTTCAGGGCAGAGTCCTCTGAATATAATAGGCTGTGGTTCCCTGGTATGTAAATATTCAATTACATCACAGAGTTCCATAGCCCATTTAATAATAACCGCTTCATCCAGATATCCTTCAATGGTAGTGACAATACCGGATAATTTTTTCCCTTTTATATACTCCATAACGAGATATTTTTTCTCATCTACATCGAAGGTATCTTCAATATCGGGGAGATTTATATGTTTCAACCTCAGAAGCAGTCCCGCTTCTAATTGAAATTGTTCAATAATCTGTTGCTTTTCTACAACATTTAAATTATCAGCAAGGAGTTCTTTAATAATAATATCTTTCTGAGTCTGTATGTTTTTACCTCTGTATATTCTGCTTACGTGACTGTTAGTAACAATTTTGTTAATAAAATAAATACTTCTAAGAATGGTTCCTTTTTCCAGAATTACATTCTTTGAACCACTCTGTTCATTCAGAGGATACATAATATATAAGTTTGCAGTTTATTCCACGGTGACACTATTATCTCATTTATTATATCATATTTTTCTCATATAGCAATTATTTTTTTGAGATTTCCGGGAAAGGAATTGCGTTTAAAAATGACAGGTGATTTTACATACAAGGGAAAAAGAAATTTGTTATAGAATATTCAGAGTGAAAAGTGAAAGGTGAAAAGTGAATAAAATAAGACATTACCTGCCATTCACTATTCACTACTCACTATTCACTAATTACAGATTTATATGCATTAACTATAATTTTCAGTAAAGGTGAATTTACCTGTCGTAAAAAAACGCAATCCGGGAAAGGTATCTGCCTGGCTATACATAAAGATCTCTCTGTCCTTTTTGTATATTCTCAAGCATATTTCTGACTTTTTCTCTTGTTCCTCCCTGCTCTATATCTTTTTCTATCATGTTATTTATGAGATTGAATCCGTCTTCTTTCAGAGAAGAATCGGCAAAATCATAGAGATATTCGGCGAAAGTTGTCATAGCATTGGGCAAACAGTGTAATTTTATAAGCCCTGGTTTGGCAAGATCCATAAAATCTTTTCCCACTCTTCCTAGTCTGTAACAGGCAGTACAGAAAGACGGTATGTAACCATGTTTGACTATATCTCTGATAACTTCTGCTATAGATCTTGTGTCTCCCAGAGCAAACTGTTCTTCTTCCGCATCTTCTGCATCATATGTGCCATGTTTATACCCTCCGGGGTTTGTCCTTGAACCGGCAGAGATCTGAGATATACCGAGTTCAAAAGCATCTCTTCTCATAGCAGAGTTCTCTCTTGTGCTCAGTATAATACCGGTATATGGTACAGCAATTCTCAGTACTGCTATTATTTTCTTGAAATCTTCATCTGAAACTGCATATGGAGGATGGTAACTCAGTTCAGAGCCGAGTGCAGGCTCGATCCTGGGAACAGATATCGTATGAGGGCCAAGACCGAACTTTGCCTCCAGATGCCTTATATGGCTCAGAAGTGCCAGAATTTCATATCTCCAGTCATAAAGACCGAACAGAACACCTATCCCCACATCGTCAAATCCTGCTTCGAATGCTCTGTCCATAGCTTCAAGTCTGTAAAGATAATTTGCCTTGGGCCCTTTAATATGAAGTTTTTTGTAAGTTTCCTCATGATATGTTTCCTGGAATAACTGATATGTTCCTATATTACATTTATGTAATTCTTTGAATTCTTCTACTGACAGAGGGGCTATATTTACATTAATTCTTCTTATATTACCTCTGTCGCTTTTTACGGAATAAACTGTTTCTATTGATTTGAAAATATATGACAGACCTTCATTTGTATAGGATTCTCCTGCGACAAGAAGCACTCTTTTATGTCCCTGTGAAAGAAGAACTTCTACTTCTTCTCTTATTTCATCCTGATTGAGAGCTTTTCTTATGAGATCCGGATTTGCTTTGCGAAAGGCACAGTAAAGACATTCGTTATTGCATAGATTTGATATGTAAAGAGGGGCAAACAGAACGAGTCTGTTTCCATAGATTTCTTTTTTTATCCATACTGCTGTTTTATAGATTTGCTCCAGGAGAGACCTGTCTGTCACCTTTAAAAGGGTAAGTACATCATTATAATCTATTCCTTTTAATTCTTTAGCTTTTGCAAGAATCTCAGAAATTTTGCCGGGTGAAATATCAATTTCCTTTTCAATTTCTTCAAAGATTTTTTTGTTTTCTATAATGTTATTCATTATATTACCTTCTTTCTTAATTTAAAAGTATAAGAATTTTCATATTTAATGGCGTAAAATCAAGTTTTAGATAAAAATTAAATAGAGGCAATTTATCTAAATAATTTATATGAGAATCGTAACGCGTGACGGGAGGAATAAATTCTCATTTTTGTTGTGACCGAACCGGTCATGGTTGTTAGGGGTTGTCAAGAAATAACCCCATCATATTTACGTCTATATCGTGACGCGTAACGCGTAACGCGTTACGCGAGGATGATAACCGTTCTAACAATTTGCCAGGGTTATTTTCTTACAGTCCCTTAGTACCGCTCCAAATAAGTTCATACCCATATTAAAACCTGTCCCTGGCCGGACTCTTCCGGAAAAGATATGATCCTGTTACGTGGCAAACTGGTTTTGCAGACTGTTAATATTTTGCGTCTCTATAATTTATAACTCTCTTTTAATACGGCATATCTTTTCCTCCAGAGCCCGGCCAGGGACAGGAGCGTGTTCCATATTTTTTTGGGTACCAATTTGCCTGTTACGATACTTAGTTATGATTGTTACTGAATTACCTACGAATTTATTCGTAGGGTTCCTGCTTCCCTGACCATGCTTGCCTTCGGCTTAAAACCTTCAGGTAGCGGCACAATCTCCACATGCGTTAATTCCCTGTATTCCACATGTAGTAAAAAATAGTTAATGCCTTAATTTATTCACTGTTCACTTTGTATACGTTTTTTAAAATGAACTGGATCTCCCGGTTCGTCAAAAGCTATTTCATCACCTGCACTTCTTACTCTGTTTTCTATACAGGATTTACACTCACCTGGCATTTCTTCAAGGCATGGTTTATTATCATAGAGCTGATAGTTTTTTTTGTATTTTATCGGTGTAATATTGGGCATAATTACATTTGCACCGCATTTAAGTCCCATTTCTCTTCCCACAGGGTTTATTGTCTGCAGTGCAGTTGTTGAAGCAATATTTACATCTTGAAGATATATTCTGGTGAGGGCTATCATTTTTAATGATAGTTGAAATCTTCTTTTAATTTCTTCATCTGTATTTAATGCTATAAGGGGGGCATCTTTATGAGGAAGATATGGTCCCATACCTATCATATCAATATCCATATCTTTAAAAAATTGTATATCTTCTATGAGATCTTCTTCCGTCTGGCCGGGAAGTCCTATCATTACTCCCGTTCCTGCCTGATAACCTGCTTTCTGTAAATTCCTGAGGCATTCTATCCTCTCTTTAAGGCTGTATCCTTCAGGATGAATCTCTCTGTAAATTTTTTCGCTCGTTGTTTCTACTCTGAGCAAATATCTGTTTGCTCCTGAGTCAAACCATCTTTTGTAGGTCTCATAAGTCTGTTCACCTGCACAGAGAACAATTCTTAATTTCCCTTCAGTTTCTTTATTTATCCTTTTTACAGCAGTACTGACATAATCAATAAACTCGCTGTCATTTCTTTCTCCTGATTGAAGTACAACAGAACCGTATCTGTTTTTCCATGCCTGGAGAGCACATTCTGTTATCTCTTCCTCTGTCATCATATATCTGTGCGGTGTGCTATCCCGTCTTATACCACAATAGTAGCAGTTTCTTGTACAGATATTACTGAATTCTATGAGACCTCTCAAAAAAACTCTGTTACCTGTATATTTTAATTTTACCTCATAGGCCATTCTATAGAGTTCTTCCAGTTTTTTATCATCTGTAACCTTCATCCAGTAAAGTAAATCACTTCTGTCAAATGATTTCATAGAATCACCCTTCACTTTTCACGACTCACTATATCGTGACGCGTAACGCGTATTTTCACCGGTACCGGGCGAACAGTGTTTGCCTCTACGACTCACGTATAAATATTCTTACCTTATTTGCTGTTACCTTCTATTTTTCATAGATTTTTCTAATTGCGTTTAAAAATGACAGGTGATTTTACATACAAGGGAAAAAGAAATTTGT
>CAYSLJ010000138.1:0-18430 GCA_964431735.1 uncultured Synergistia bacterium
TGACGCGTGACGGGAGGAAGACTGTTATTACATGCTTATGCTCAGGTCAGTAATATTTTGCGTCTATATAATTTATAACTCTCTTTTAATACGGCATATCTTTTCCTCCAGAGCCCGGCCAGGGACAGGAGTGAGTGCCATATTTTTTTTGGGTACCAATTTACCTGTTGCGGTACTTAGTTATATCCAAATTGTTTAGAATAACCTTATGAGGTGACCCTAATTGACCAAAATCAAGTTAAATAGTATAAAATCATTTCTATGAAAAGGATTCATAAAAGATTTCGTTGAATATTTAAAGGAGTAAAAGGAGCATATTCCATTTACTTATTATAAAACTATACTTTTGCAGATTTTAAAAACTGTAAAAAAAATAATCTATTAAAACCATGAACCTATTTACTGACCTGAGCATGAGCATGTAATAAATTGCATCCTCCCGTTACGCGTCACGAGAATAAAATATGCATTATTTATACTCACCTCAGTAACTATAAAGCCAGTAAAAACAAAGAAATTTTTCACAGAAAGAGGTATAAAACAAATGAAAGTAATTGCATTTAACGGAAGTCCAAGGGAAAAGGGAAATACAAATATCTTACTTACCACAGTACTTCAGGAAATTTCAAAAGAAGGAATAGAAACTGACCTTATACAACTGGGTAAAAAAACTCTACATGGCTGTATCGCCTGCGGTAAATGTAAAGAGAATAAAAATAAAAAATGTGTTATTACAGATGATAAGCTCAATGACTATATAGAAAAAATGGCTGAAGCAGACGGTATTATCCTCGGTTCTCCTGTCTATTTTTCAGATCTCACTTCCAGTATAAAATCCCTTATAGACAGATCAGGTTATGTATCAAGAGCAAACGGAGATTTATTGAAGAGAAAAATCGGAGCAGGAGTAGTGGCAGTAAGAAGAGCAGGAGCGATACATACCTTTGATAGCCTGAATCATTTCTTTCTTATAAATCATATGATTGTTCCCGGTTCAAGTTACTGGAATATAGGCATAGGCCGTGATGAAGGGGATGTCAGTAAAGACGAAGAAGGTCTGAAAACAATGGAAAATCTCGGAAAAAACATCGCATGGTTACTGAAGAAAATTCATGGTTAAAAAAATTAGTTACAGGTATGGGATTTTAAACATTCTTAACTTCATACCTGTAACCATAAAAAAGGCAAAATCTATGAAAAATTTATTAAATAATACTTATGAACTCATATGGGAAATAAACAGTGAATTAATTTCCGGTGTTTATCTTGTAAAACATAAAGAAACACATGAAGAATATGTAATGAAAGAAATTCTTCAGGAAACAGATGAAAACGATAGCAAACTGATCCTGAAGGAATTTGAATCTCTGGTAAACCATGGAGCTACCCTGGACGGTACAGAACAATCACCGCTCATGATAGATTTTTTTATTGAAGATGGGCATAAATATCTTATTTTAGAAGCCTACAAAGACGGGGGAACTCTTATATGGCTTGAAGCATTTCCGTCAATTGGCTATATATTCAGAAGCTGTTATATAGTGGCCTATGGTATAGCTGCCGGAGGTTTTGGAGTGGTATATCAGGTAATAGATGCCAATATACCGGGAAAATTCTGGGCATTAAAAGAGATGTACGATGTATGTGAAAATCCTGAAGCAGTGGAAAGAAGTTTCCGGGTGGAGGCGGAAATACTTGCAGCTCTTGATCACAGAGCCATTCCTATTATAGTCAGTTTCTTCACAGAAAATGGCAAACATTATCTTGTCATGGAATACATTAAAGGCAATACCCTTGAGGATATGTTAGACAATCTGAAACAGGATGAGTATTTTCCTGAAGGAATCATTCTGGAATGGGCCATACAGATATGTGAAGTAATTGAATATCTTCATACAAGACCAAAACCTGTAGTATTTCGAGATTTAAAACCGGATAATATCATATTCACCTGTGAAAAAGAGTTAAAATTAATAGATTTCGGTATATCATGCATCTTTCAGGGGCCAAAAGGGAAAACAACACTTCATGCACTCCTTTCCGAAGGCTATGCGCCTCAGGAACAGTGGCTCGGGAAAGCAGAACCTAGAAGTGACATATATTCCCTGGGAGCTACATTCCATCATATTATAACTAAAATTCACCCGAAAATAAGTGCTCCCGATTTTCCAGCAGTTGACCGGATAAATCCACGTATATCAAGAGAACTGTCCCTTATAATCTCAAAATCACTCCAGGCAAAACTTTCAGACAGATATCAGACTATTTCTGAAATGAAGAATGAATTTGTAAAATTACAGAAAAAGCAGAGAGATTTCGTGAAAGAATATGAACTTCTTGAATCAGGAGAACAATTTGAACGGAAAGATGATAATTTCAAAGCTCTTTCTGAATATATAAAAATTCTTGAATTAAATCCTGTAAGTGAAAGAGCCCATTACAGGCTGGCTATATGTTATGAAAAACTCGGTTTCAAAGATAAAGCCATAGAACATTATCATAAAGCAATAGAATATTCTGAATCCTCCGATATTAAAGAGAAAAGTGAAGAAAGATTGAAAGCTCTTGCAGGTGAAATAGTTGAAAAATCTATGAAATTAAAACCTGAACATATAATAGATGAAGTAGAGGCCATACCTGCCGGTAATCTTGAACATGGCTCTTATCTCTCACCAAAGGATTTTACTCTTACAACAAGATTTGGCCACACGTCAGGAGTGACATCTGTTTCTTTTATACATGACAGTAAATTAATAGCTTCTGCCGGCCAGGACGGAACGATTAAAATATGGGATATGAAGAAAAAAATACTCCTCCATACACTGGAAGGACAGAGAGGTGAGATAAAATCCATTACCATATCCCGTGACGGCCAGTATATGGCATCGGCCGGTACCAATGTAATACTCTGGGATTTAAAAAATAAAACAGTAATTCATATCTTTGAAGATATTGAAGAAGGTTTAGAAAAAATAGAATTTGATTCTACAGGTACCATACTTATATCTGCAGGAGGCAATAAAATTTATCTCCATAACAGAGAAAAAGGAAGTTTAATCTGTACTCTTGAAGGCCATCATGATAAAATCAAAACTTTTGCACTGAGCCCTGACAATAAATCCCTCTATTCTGCAGGGAGAGATCTATGGGTTAATCTCTGGGATCTTGAAACAAAAACACTCACATACAGTTTCAATGAGAATTCTGAACCGGTAAAATCTGTATCCATAAGTCCTGACAGTAGGTTAATGGCAGTTATGAACGGGAATAAAATCAATCTCTGGGATCTCAAGAAGAGAGAAATAAAACATATATTTGAAGGACATACGGATAAAATAGAGAGTCTCTCCTTTTCCCCTGACGGAAAGCTTCTGGCTTCGGGCAGCAGAGACAGAGCCATAAAAATATGGAATGTAATATCAGGGAAACAGGAACATACAGTTTCAGGACATACAGGATGGATTTCAGATATAAAATGGAGTAATGACGGTAAACTTATCATTTCAGGAAGTTCTGACAAAACAGTAAAGATGTGGGACAGTGAGCAGATGGATCTTATATATACATTTGGAGGAGATTACGGAAGTGTGGAATGCCTGAGCATCAATCCTGAAGGCTCCTTACTGGCAGCAGGTTACTCAGATCATACTATAAAATTATGGGGAATAAAAACAAAATCACTTATAGCAGTACTGGAAAAACATACAGATGTCGTTTCTGCCATCTCATACAGTCCTGACGGGAAATATCTTGCAAGCGGAAGCTGGGACGAGATTATACATGTATGGGATATAGATAAAGGGAAGGTATGCATAACAGTTGACGAAGAGTCAGGCCTTGTAGGTTCACTTGTATACAGCAAAGAAGGAGACCTTATTGCTACAGGAGGAGCAGATAAAACTATAAGATTATGGGATGCAAAAACAGGTGAAATGGATACAACATTTGAAGTGCCTGACTGGTCAGTAGAAGCCATAGACTTCAACCCTGACGGAGATCTGCTGGCAGTCGGAGGCTCAAGTAACACTGTTACTATCTGGGATATAGAAGATGAAGAAGAACTGGCCTGTCTTGAAGGTCACAGAGGTTCCGTTTTATCCGTAAATTTTTCTCCGTCAGGGAAAAAACTTCTCTCAGGGAGCAAGGATAAAAATGTAAAATTGTGGTCTGTTAAGAAAGGAAGCCTCTTTTCTCCAGGTATTAAAACAGATTTAATACATACCTTTGAAGAGCACACCGGCTCCGTATCATGTGTATGTTTCAATAAAGAAGAAACCCTTATAGCTTCCGGAGGAAAAGATAATCTCATTAAAATATGGGACGGAAAGACCTTCGAGTTAATATGCACCTTTAAAAGTCATAATTTACCTGTAACATGTCTGGCTTTTTCCTGTGATAGCAAATATATCTTTTCAGGTAGTAAAGACGGTACAATAAAGATATGGAGTATTGAAGAAAAAAGTCTCCTTTACACTTTGATTGCTCTGAATAAAGAAGGAACGTACGAATATATTTCTTACTCCCCCGACAACAGCTACAGTTGCTCCGAAGGAGGAAGAGAATTTATAGTTTTTGAGAAGATAAGAGGGTGAGTAGTGAGTCGTGAATAGTAAACGCGGTAGGGGCGTTTCGAAAAACGATCTCATCCGTCACGCATTGTGCATCACGTATTATCTGTCACAACTACTTTAATCTGGAATACGGTATGTAAAGAATAGGATGTATTAATTATGATACTGGACACTGGCACTGTAATTAATAACATATACAGAGTGGTGAAACTTCTCGGCAAAGGGGCTATGGGGAATGTTTACCTTGTGGAAAAAATTGAAGATGACAGTAAATTTGTAGTCAAGGAACTCATATTTTCTCCAGATACAGACGCCGCTCTTACAAAAAAAATTTTCTTCAGGGAATCAGAATTTATGGCCAAATTCGATCATCCGGGCCTTCCGGAGATGTACGGGATATTCAGTCAGAACGACAGGGATTATATTGTCATGGAATACATTGAAGGGAAAACCCTTGAAGAGATAATAAATGCTTCATCAGAGCCAATGTTTCCCCGGAGGGCAATGAAATTTATCCTGGAACTTGCAGACATTCTGGATTATCTTCATAATTCTTTTCATACCCCTGTCGTGTACAGAGATCTGAAACCATCCAATATAATAATAACCCCTGAAGGTGATTTGACACTTGTAGATTTCGGTATAGCCAGATATTATAACCCTGATAAGGATACAGATACATTCAGCTACGGTTCTCCTGGTTATGCGGCTCCCGAACAGTACAGAGGGAAAGGGCAGACAACCCCACAGACTGACATATTCGGACTCGGCGTAATATTATATCAGCTAATCACAAAATATGATCCTTCATTAAAACCTTTTGTATTTCCTCCGATAAAATCGTTTAACCAGTCATTCCCGGACGAACTGGAAAATCTGATCAGAAAAGCTATTGAAATGGACCCTGTAAAACGTTATATAAGTATGAAAGATTTCAAAGAGGCCATGGAGAAATATCGTAATAATAAAAAAATTCCGCCATCTTCATCTTCTTCATCGAAAGAAGAACCTTTACCACTAAATGAATCCATTATTGATATAATAAAAACATGTATTACAGGTATTCCTCTGGTGTTCATTATATTTTTACCTACTCTGGCCATCTCTTCATCAATCGGTATTACTGTCACAAAACACCCGGGAGAAATGCTTTATTATATGATATGTCAGATAATTTTTATTATATTACTCGGTATCTTTTATACTTATAAGGGTGGCCCTGCAAGGTTATGCTGTCATATGGATTTTGTGGCTTTAAATATCATAGCAATTGTTTTATTCAATATAATCGCTGCTCCTTATTGCCTGATACAAAAACATAGATATTATAATATGTGTATAAACAACTTAAACACCATGGGAACAAGTCTGGAACTTTATGCACAGGATAATGGAGGCCTTTATCCTCCTTCTCTTGATAAAATTCTGGTAAAAAGCGGCAAATTTACACCATTGATAAAGAAAATTCCTTTATGTTATGAAAGACATAAGATAGATAATAGACTCTACAGCAAAATACGTTCCGAAAATAAGTCTCCTCATTACTTATATACAGTATCCGGTAAATTTGATAATTTCACTCTATGTTGTAATACACCGCTAATTCATGGTATATACAAAAATTCAAATAAAGACTGCTGGCCTCAGTACAGTTCTCAATGTGGATTATTATCGGGTCCGGACAGTAAGCCAGTTAAATTGAAAAACCTTTGAAGGTAAATTTATCTGTTGTAAAAAAACACTATCAATTTTAAAACCATAACTTTACTTTATATATAGATACGTGATATATATAATAGTTAAGAATATATTTACACCTGTTAAAGGGGATTATAAAAATGTCAAAGCCTTTTAAAGATAAAAAACCAGAATTAAATTTAGATGATTTGCTGGCAGAAATATCTGCCATAGATACAAAGAAAAAAGCAGATAAAACTATACCTCCCGGCAGGGAAAAATCTTTTTCTGCCCGGACAGAGGAAAAACTTGATCCTGCCGGGATGGCAAAAACCAGCATAGAAAATCCGTCAGACCCGGAGGAATTCAACGAAGCCTTCGATAGAGAATTAGATGATGATTTCACATCAAGAGATATAGAAATGGCAGGGAAACCCGGCATGGAGACACCTCCGGAAATGCCTGAAATTCCTTATTTTCCTACCATGGGAGATATAGAAAATTTTCTGGAACAGAAAGTGCCGAAGGTACCAAATCATTTCACAATTGAAGTACCGCCGGAATTTGAAGAAATAGTTCCGCCTGAACCTCTCGGCGATCCCCCTGAACCACCTTTACCGCCGGAAGGGATGAGATAGTGATCAGTAAATAGAAGTCACACACCATTGGCCACACGTCACCTATAAAACGAAAGGAGCAAAAGATAATCCAATATGTTTAATAAATGTCCGTTCAATCAGGGTCCATGTAACAAAGAGTGTGCTCTTTACGCAGAAGGTATTAACAAATGCACCTTTGTAGGTATTGCCATGTTGCTTGAAGATCTTCAGAAAATCGGAGTGGTTCTTTATGAAAGGGCTCTCAGAGAAAAGGTAATGGAAGAAGACAGGGAAGCAAAAGATAAAGAAAGTAATACTTGATGCGTATTTTCTCAGGTACCGGGCGAACCACTGGTTCGCCTCTGCGGTTCACTACTCACTTTTCACGACCTACAACTCACTGTTAACCTCTTCCCTGTGGCAGGCAAAAGCATTATGATTGTGTATAGACTCGGATGCTTCACATTCTACGTCAAAGCGGCACAATCTCTTATCCTGTCTCAGTATTGTCACAATATCCCTTACAACATCTTCAACAAATTTAGGATTTTCATAGGCACTTTCAGTAATATATTTTTCATCATTCCTCTTCAAAATGGGGAAAAGTTCGGAACTGCCTGTTTTTTCAATATCTGCTATAAGTTCTTCAATCCATATAAATTCTTCAGGCATATATTCAATATTTACCTTTACAATAGCTCTCTGGTTATGAGCACCATATTCAGAAATCTCTTTACTGCAGGGACACACTGTCGTAACAGGTACTTCCACACCCAGGATAAAACGGAAAGAATCTGTTTCATAAAATCCCCTGAATTCACAGAAATAATCCAGAAATCCTTTTAGCTGGCTTCTGGGAGCAGGTTTTTCTATAAAATATCTGAATCTTATGGAAATCTCCGTTCTGGAAGCATTCAGTTTATCCAGAACTTCTTCCAGGATTATTTTTATTTCCCTGCTGGACATCTTCTCTTTACTCCAGGCCTGAAGTATTTCCATAAACCGGCTCATATGAGTACCACGAAAATCTTTTGACAGATCGGCACAGAGGGATATTTCTGCAGTAACTGTCTGATAAGTTCCAGATCTTTCCAGAATCTGCAGGGGAAGGTGAACCCTCTTTACCCCTGCCCTCTGAATATTTATATTTCTATTGTCATACTGATTTTGAACATCTAACAAAACAAATTGCTCCTTATGTCAGTTACGCATAACGCTTAAGCGTTATGCGTAACAACTATTATGCAGTAGCACCTGCTTCTTTATTATCCGTTCTGTTCACTTCTTCCATAAGCCTCTTTAATTTCAATCTGCTTGTTCTGGAAGTTATACAGATATAATCCTTTCTGAGCAACAGCTTTAACAGGTCACTGTTTATAGATTTCTGAGCATCAAGCATTTCTTCAAAGGTCATATCAGATGCAATCAGATCTTCATAAAGTTTTTCCGTCTGTTTTCCTGTAGCTTTTTCAGTCAGATAATCCTTATAAATAAGGGAACCTCCTATTATTACAATGATAGCCATCATTAACCAGAAAATACCGTGGGAAATGTGTATTTCTATACCGAGAGGTACCTTCAGGGACTCCAGAAGAAGTTTGGTTCCTACAAAAAATACCAGTTGATAGGCAAGATCCTCTGTTCGAGGGAACTTTTCCAGAATATTTACAAAAACATTGGAAAGTAATCTCATACATATTATACCGAGAATTCCGCCGATCCATATAATACTTATTTTATTCGTCATAGCAACTGCCGTAGTTATACTGTCTATAGAAAATACTATATCAGTCATTTCAACGAGAAATACTACATACCAGAAATTCAGAGTCGGTCTCTGTTTGCTCTTACCGCCTTCATGACTGGAGCCATGACCGAACATATACATATGTTTCATAGATAGATATACCAGATAAGCACCTCCGGCAAGTTTAAAGTACCACCACTTCATAATATATGCAGCAAAAATTACTGCCAGAAGCCTGAATATAAAAGCTCCCCACATACCCCATGTAAGAGCCCTTCTTCTGGTTTTGCCGGGAAGATCTTTTACCATTACTGCAAGTACAAGGGCATTATCTACAGAAAGAATACCTTCCAGAAGTGCAAGTGTACAAATAGTCAGTATGTCAAAACCATCGAAACTTCTTATTTCTCCTAAAAAAATCTGTAGTTCCTGATAAAAAAACAATAGAAAAACCTCCTTATTTTTTCATTACATTACGGTCAAAACAGAGGGCAGATAATACGGGAGGGGGTCTGATGAAGTCAATCTTGAGGAAAATCAATACATTATAAAATTCATTTTCAACAGTCTGAAGAAGATTACGGGAAACCATGTTTATATTAAATACCATGTTTATACTATTTAATAAAGACTGATTCAATAGCATCTTTCTACATGTGAGATTCAAGTTTATGTAATTATGCCTGGTATGCTTATTGAAATACAAATTATGTTCTTTTTCATGAAAGAATAGAAATAATAAAGGTAAGAGTAAAAATATTATAATAATTATTATAAAAAATTTCTTTCCCATAACTTGAGTATTTCTAAACTTATTAAAAATTCCCTTCCCTGATTCAAGACAAAAAATAATACTTTACTTTTTAGAAATTGACGTGATATTAATAGGGGGTACTACGACTAAAAAATGGGTATTTCCTAAAAACTGGGGGGAACTATCATGATAAAAACAGATAATGTTTATAATCCTATAAATCTGAGGCCTGCATTAAGTCAGCAGCAGGTTCAGCAAAAGACTGAAGATATTTCGAAACATAAGGTAGAAGAACAAACAGGAAACAGGGAAGGGAATAAAAAAGAAAAGGAATTAGAAAAAAAACAATTCAGACACAATGAAACCCGTAAAAAAGACATCAGAAAAGAGGGACATCAGAAAGCTCAAGTAAAGCACCGTGGAACAGGGGAAAATAAAAAAAGTAAAGAAAAAACTGTAGAAGAGAAGAAAACTCAGGAACAGACAGGTGTAAGTAAAAAAACTACAGGTTCCGGCACAGCTCAGACAGAAAAGAGCGGAGAAAAAGGAATAAAAAGCCCGGATAAAGGGGCCATTTTTTCAAAAGGAACTCTGATTAATTTACGTACTACCTTTAAAGAACTAAAAAAAGAGCTGGCGTCCCTTTCAGGTCAGGGAACAAATCAGACACTGGATCTGAAAGAACTTCTTTTAAAAACAGCTACTGCTGCTCCTGCATCATCAGACCCTGCCATGAGCTATCCTGTTACAAGAGAACAAAGAATACTCGCAAATCTTGTTACAGGAGAAATGAAAGCTCTTATAAATCCTGATCTAAATGAGAAAGAAACAAAAAAAAGTGATAATCTCTCCATGGAAGAAGAAATAAAAGGTCAGGAAAATTCCGTCACAAAGGAAAAAGCTGGCAGAAAAAGTAAAAATTATAAACATGACGGAAAAGAAAATAAAATAAATTATTTCTTTAATCCCCTTATACCACGTGAAGATAATAAAGAAAAACTGCTGGAATATCTTAAAAATAAAAATCAAAAAAGAGAAGAAGCATTAAAATCTCTCCCCAGTATGATACCTGCTTCAGGAGAAAGAAAAACTAAAGAACTGGATCCTTCAATGATTGAAACAGAACTTACAAGAAGAGATTTTATGCAGAATAAATCTGAAACTCCCTTTGGAAATATTTACAGAAATTATATTCAGGGGACAGGACTTTATCAGGATCAGAGTGATAGTCAGAAGTATCTCCAGCAAACAGGTTTATATCCGGATAAATCAAAGGAAACCATGACAGGAAAGACAGATATCAATTCCCCGGATTACAGGCAAATCCATGGGATGAAAACTGCAGGCAGTCATGAAGTAACCGGTACACATTCAGGGATAACATCAAAAAACTATGCAGAAATAGCAACATCTATGGCCCCTGCCGAAGTGGAGCAAAAGCTGAAAAAAACAGAAGAAAACCTTCAGGATTTATACCATTTTAACAAAGGAAACTGGTATGAAATCAGTGACGAATCGAAAAAATCCTTAAAGACAGAATGGGAAAAAGATATAAGGTTTAATAAAGGTGCCATGGACAGACTGGGCAAGAAAATTTCTCAGGGAAACATGGCAACCCTTAAAGAACTGGCAGATGCCAGAAAAGACAACGGATATTCAAAAGAAGAAATAGGAAAAATACTTTCAGAAAAAGGCTTTAAAAAAGAAGATATTGACACGATTACAGATATTGCCTACAAAGAGACTTACAGAAACAAACTCTCCATTATAAATTCTACAGACAGATTATACCGCCTTGGAACACTGGAAAACAGATTAAACGAAAAAGAACTCGAACTGGTAACGAAAAGTTCAAAGGAAATTACTTCAACAGGCATGGCAGACGAAGTAGCAAAACTTCAGCAGGAAAAAAATGATCCCACCCTGAGCGAAGAGAAGAAAAAATCTATTGAAGCACAGTATAAGAAGGCAGAAGAAAAACTTACATACATCCAGGATAATGAGAAAAAAGTTCATGCAGGCATTTCAAAAAAAGAACAGGAATATATAGGACTCAGACAGGCAGACAGTAAAAATAAAGGTATTAATACGGCAGAAATACCTTCAACACTTCTGGAAAGTGCAAAACAGAAATATAAAGAAGCAAATAACGGTCAGGAACCGCCACCACAGTATATTGAAGATTTAAAGAAGAAATACAGCATGGTAGATTCTATGTATGTGGCAGATGTGGGGACAGATAAAAACAAAACAGAAGATATAGCAAAAAGCCAGGAAACAAAACTGGCCATAGCCATGGATTCCAGAACGGAAGATCTGGAAAGATTTAAGATGAGCGGAAAGGCTATAAACAAGAATGATCCCACAAATGCAGTAAATGACATTAAAAATGTTTCTGCCACCTATATGGATGAGTCAAGGAAAAACTGTGAAAAAGATGCAAAAGAAGCTCTTGTGGCAAGAGAGAGCCTTGATAAAGTAAAGAGTGAAATCAATGAATTAAAGCAGAAAGGCGCAACAGATCCTGCTAGCAAACAGAAACTGGCAGAACTTCAGGCACAGCAGAGTATACTGGAGCAGACCTGTACCACTGCCGAATCAAAGGCGAAACAGAGCTATGACAGCATGATGTCACAGCTCCCTGAAAGCCAGAAGGAAGAACTTCGCAAAAAGGAAGAAGCTCTTGCCATATCTTCACAGGAACTTTATAAATTAAATACAGAAGGTAAGAAGAAAGAAACAGAAGAGTATAATAACTACATGATCGATGCAAAGGTCAAATATACGGAACTGACCGATAAACTCGCTTCGCTGGACAAAAATTCCGAAGAATACAAGAAAACCGGCCTGGAACTTGATAGTTTCAAGAAGGAAATGGATGGGCGCGTTAAGGCTCACAATGACTTTGAGGATACTTTTTATAACAAAGAGCAGGAAGTTATTAAGCTAAGAAAAGAACTGGACGGAAAAAGAAAAGATTACGGAGTGGGTCTGAATTTAGTCGATCTCCAGGAATCTTATAAAGTAAATGATAAAACCCTTGAAGGTCTGAAAGGACAGTTAGCGGATAGTGATAAATTTAAAGCTGACGATAAGATAAAATTTGTAGAATCAATTAAAAACAACGATTTTTCAAAAGAAAGTCTCACAAATATTCTGAAAGAAAAAGGATTCAGTGATAATGAAATAGAGCTTATTTCTAAAAATTCCAACCCTTCTACCTATGCTTCAGAAAAAAAGGCAGAAGCGGTTAAAGGTATGTATACAGGTATGGTGCCTCCTGGAAACAGCTCCTTTGAAGATATCATGGCAGAAGCAAAGGTAACTAAAGAACTGGCAAATTCCAAAATTGCCTGGACAGAACTGGAAGATGCAAAAAAAATAGGAACAACGATAACAGTCACCTCAGACATAACCTCTATGGGCGGAGAGAGTAACAATGTAAAAGGATTTGCTCTGGGGACAAAAATAGTGCTGGCCAAAGATGCTCCTGCAGGAACTGCAATTCATGAAACAGGCCATATAATGGACAACTATGGCATTATGGATGTAGATTACAAAGTACAGCAGTTATATAACAATAAAAAAGAAAGTGGCGGAGATTTTGCGACAGCCTATTCTGCGGAAAATAAGAAAGAATATTTTGCAGAAGGTTTAAAGCTATACAGCAGCCCTGAAGGGAAGCAAATTCTGGAAACAAAAGACAGAGATCTATACAGTATGTTACAGAATCTTGAGAAACAGGGGAAACTGAGTGAAGCAAAAGATATTCTGGAACAGGCCGGGAAAGCCAGAGACAATGTAGGTACCATTCTGGGACAGGCAGGAGATGGAACTCAGTCAGCAACAGATACCCTTACAGACAAACTATCAAAAGTATCTATCTGGCAGTTAAATCAGGAAAAATCTGCAGGTCTGTTAAATAAACTGGATACTATAAAAAGTGAATTAAAATTAAGTGATGAAGAATATAACTCCATAAAAAGTTCACTTGAAAAAGATAAAGTAATCTCAGAAGAAAGTTTAAATAAATTAGGACTTAAACAGGAAGAAATAGATACACTTAAAAACAGTTCCAAAAAAATGGATCTTACGAACAATATCTTTACTGCAGGCCTTCTGAACGAGTTGAAAGAAGGGCCAAAAAAAGAAAGAGAAGAAGCAATAAATAATTATGACACTGTAAAAAAATTCGAAGAACTTCAGAAAAAAAATCCGGAACTATACGATTATCTCTCGGATAAAAAAGACCTGACAGAAGATACATTAAAGAATAATCTGGCTCAGGGTAAAGAAGCATATGGAAATACAAAATTATTCGAATATATGAACAGTCTGAAAGAAAAGAATAAAGAAAAACCTGAAGAAAGCACATTAAAAGATGATCTCACAAATGGTATGAAATCATACTATGATGCAGATCCCAGGAAAAAGGAAGAATTAAAACAGAATAATCCCAAATTATATGCCTATGTGGAAGAACTCGAGAAAAACGGTATAAAAACATCGGAAGAAGCTTTAAAAGACACCGGAAAATTAATGGAATCATATGATAAGAGACTATCTCTAAAAGATAAGGATCCGAAATTATATGCATGTATTGAACAGCTGGAGAAAAAAGGTCAACTTACCGGAGATATGAGTAAACTTTCAGAAGAAGTGTCAAACGATTTTCTTACTTATAAAAAAGGCTCGGAATTAAAAAATAACAATAATGAACTCTATACCTGTTTAAGTGATCTTCAGAATGGCAAAGAGGTTAAATCAGATGACCCGGCAAAAGGCATATATACGTACATGTCAAAACTGGATAAAGATGGGAAATTATACAAAGACGGAACAATAAATAAAGATTATATACAGAATGAAATAGATCTATACTCGGATAAGAGTAAGAGTAAATATTTATATGAAAATAGCCCTGAATTGTTTGACTATCTGTTAAATCAGGAAAAAACTCAGAATGAAAAATTCTCCGAAAAATTAAAAAACTATAAAAATACCTGTACATGGTTAAGCGATAAGCCTTTTGTAAAGGAGCAGGCAGGTAATGCCATTAAATTGCTTGAAGCTGCAGGAAATGATATAAAAACAATAGATGAAGCATCCAGATACAGTCTCAGCGAATACCGCGACGCAAAATTATTAAATAAAGAAGAAAAATCAAGGGAACAGGTAAAAGATAAAACGGAAGACATACTTGGAGGATGGAGAAATATATCGATTGATAAAGACAAACTGAACAAACTGGATAGTCTGAAAGATGTAACATGGTATTCCTATGATGATAAAAACATGGAAAAATTGAAAGGTAAAATTCCTGCAGATACACTGGAAAAGATAAAACCTCTCATAAATAATAAAATGCTCACTACGGAAGAATTGCAGGAAACTCTGAAAAATAAAAACTTTAATCTTAAAGACGAGGATATTCAGACCATTATTAAAAATGGCACAGTCAGCAGGATAGGCACGGAAAAACTGGAACAGGTAAAAAAAGATATTGGTAATAAAACCATGTCCAGAGATGAATTAATCAGAAATCTGCAGAACTCCGGTCTATCAAAAGAACAGGCAGCAAGAGCGGCAAAAGAAATAGGGATGAGTGAAAAAGATTTTATAGAAGGTAACAAAAGTACAAAGAAAACCAATCCGGAAATAACTGTAGATGATAAATTAATTAAGAATTTCGACCAGATGACAGCACAATTAAAAGGCAGGATACCTCAGGAAAAACTTAACCTTCTAAAACAGGAACTGGAAAAAAACAAAGGGAAAACCATGTCTCTGGAAGAGGGGCTGAAACTTTTAGATAAATATAACTTCACTAAAGAAGAAAAATCTTTACTTCTGAAACGTATGTATCCGAACCTTCCGGATAATTATGAAATACCTGATACAAGTGCTCCGGGGAACACATCAGGTTCCAACACATGGCCCAACACTACATGGAGGCCGGGCACATGGCAGACAAAGCCCGCAGAACAGACGTGGAAGCCTTATACAATATGGAACAATAATACAGAAGAAAAGAAAACACAGGAAGGAAAAAGTTCGGAACAACAGGTGCAGGAAGGTCAGAGTCACGAACATATAGAAGAACTGACCACACCTGATATAAAACTTGATACTTCCATTCTGTCAGGTATGTCGGAAGAAACAAGAAAATCTCTTGAAGAAGCCAATAAATTATGCAGTAAAGACTTCAATAAAACTCTCGGTCTGAAAGAAGACATAGATAAACTTACAAAAGAAATGTCTGGCCTTAAAGAAGGAGATCCGAAACTGGCGGAACTGAAATCTAAAAGACAGGAACTACAGCTAAAATATGAGTCAAGTCTTAAAGAAACAAAACAGGAATATCAAAAACTGGTTTCTATGCTTCCTGAAGTACAGAGAAAAGAGCTTCAGCAGAGCGAGAAAAAAGTAGCAACATCCGGTGTGGAACTATCCAGATTACATGAGCGAAAAGAAAAAGAAAACAAAAACTACAGCACGGAGATGAACAGTTTCAGACAGGAAAGACAGGAACTGCAGAACAGACTGAAAAACCTGGAGCCGAAATCGGAAGAATATAAAGCAATTAAACAGAATTTAAATAATCTTGAAGCCAGAATTGATACAAGAGTTCAGGAACATAACAGACTTGAACAGGCACTGCATTCTAAAGAGAAGGAAAACATACATTACCGGCAGGAACTTGATACGAAGAGGCAGGAATTCGGCGTATCCTTAAATATTAACAGACAATTAACACCTGAACAGATGAAAAAAGCTAAAATAGTTGAAGGTATGTATGCAGGAACAGTTCCAAAGGCAGGAAGTGTTGTGGAAGATATGCTTACTAAAGCCAGTGTTACAAAAGAACTGGCAAAATCATCCATGTCCCTCAAGGAACTGGAAGAAGCTAAAAACATAGGCACAACAATAACTGTAGCGTCAAAAGAAAAGGGAATAGGCTCTCTCGGAGGTAATGAAAAAGGCACTCAGGGTTTTGTACAGGGAACAAGGATAGTACTTGCAGAAAGAGCCATAACAGGAACTGCCACCCATGAAATGGCCCATATAATGGATAAAAGTAAAATCATGATGGAAGATAATATAAGGGTAGGAGACAGGGTCATGAATGTAGGCGACAGGGTGCAGGAACTGTATGAAGAAAAGAAAAAATCCGGCGGTTTTGCAAACGACTATTCTGCTACAAATAAACAGGAATATTTTGCCGAAGGCATGAGGCTTTACAATTCGGAAGAAGGCCGTAAAGAACTTCAGACGAAGGATCCGAAATTATTTGAAGTAATGAAGACCCTTGAAAGTGACGGAAAAATAGAAACTCTGAAATCAAACCTGGATAAGACAGGAGAAGCCTTTAATCTTGAAAGTTATAATGACGGTCAGAAAAAGGCGGATATGGAAAAAAATTATCCCGGAACTGTTAAATATCTGGATTATATGAAAGAACATGAACCGGAGAAATTTAATAATCTCAGGTTATCAGATAATGAAGGGGTAAAAAGAATAAAAGAGGATATAGCAACAGGCAAATTTAAAGGAACAGAAGGGGAAATTGCAGAAGCCATTACCAATTACAGAGATACTGCTAAAATGGAACAACTGAAACAATCCAGACCGGATGTATATAATTATGTACAGGACCTTGCAGGTAAAGGTGACCTTGAGAAAATCCAAAAAGGTCTTGATGTAAAGCAGGAACTGGCTCAAAAATTAGAACAGTTCAACGGGCCAGGCAGAGAAAAACTTAAAGAGAGTGATCCAAGAACCTTCAATATGCTGGAAGAAATGGATAAACATGGCAAACTGGAAGATTTCTCCCTTACAATGAAAAGCAGTGATACAGATCTGCTTAAATCTGCCTTTAAGAAAGAAGAAGTAAAAACCAGAGAGACTGTCCAGATAAAGACATCAGATATTTTAAATAACTGGGATAAAAATCCGAAAGAGAAGATTGCTGCCACTCTTGGTACAGAGAAAGATTATTTTGTTGTTAACGAAGGAAAACATAGTAAACTTCAGGAAACATCATCTGAAAAATTATACAATGCCATGTCAGGAACAGATGAAAAAACAATATCAACCATACTCCAGGGTAAAACCAGAACCGAAAGAGAGGCTATTCTGAGAGATTACAATCAGAGATATGGCAGTGATATCTACAGGGACATACAGAAGGAAATGCCGGGGACAGATGTTACGAAAGTGAAACAGCTCTTTGAAAGAGAAGATACCGTTACAGGTGAATGGACCAGATCTGGCCGGACTTCAGGAGAAAATGTCAATGAAAGCCTGAAGCCCGGTACTACTGCCGGAGAGACAAATTACAGTCAAAAAGGAGATACAAAAATTTCCTCCGGTGCCCCCCACCGTCCAGAAGCAGAAATCAAAAAAGATCAAACAGGACAAACACAGCAAACAATGCCAGAACAGCATTCTTCACAGGGGCAGAAAAACATTGCAACAGAAACTCAGCAGACAGGGCAAAAAGATACAGGAATGAAACAGCATCCCACTCAGGGAGAACAGGCACTTCAGGGAGCAGATTATTCACAGCAACAGACAGATCCCAGACGCCCTTCCTGGTCTAACCCGCAATTATCTCAAAGCGGTAATACTTCTCACGAACAATCTTCACTATCTCAACAGCAGAGTAATACAGGACAACAGGTTCAAAGCGGCCAGAAAGAAGTATCTTCGACTCAGCCGGGACAACAGGGAGGTCAAACGTCGCAGCAGACAGGTTCACAGCAAAATTTATTCAGTCAGCACCAGACAGGACAGGAAACACCTGCAAATTCTGTGACACACCAGAAAGATAAAAATGACCTTGTTACAGCCTCGAAACCGCAAATTTTCACAAACTCTCCTCAGAGCACTCAGGATATGACATGGAAGGACAATCAGATTCAGCAATCACAGCAAACCGGTTCCGCATGGAAAGACGGACAGTCTCAGCAGACAGGGTCTTCCTTGAATCAACAGGGACAGACACAGCAGACCGTTTCACAGCAGGGCACATCGTCTGTCACACAGCAGACAGGGTCTTCCTGGAATCAACAGGGAACAC
>CAYSLJ010000139.1:0-18153 GCA_964431735.1 uncultured Synergistia bacterium
ACAAATTTCTTTTTCCCTTGTATGTAAAATCACCTGTCATTTTTAAACGCAATTACTCACTATATTATTTTCTAAATATTATTGCAAATAATTCTAACACTGTGTTAGAATTATAAAGAAATATTGTAAGCATTCAGCAGTTAGCTGTCAGCTAAGGGGTTGTCAAGAAATAACCTCATCATATTTACAGTCTATATCGTGACGCGTAACGCGTAACGCGTGACGCGAGGATGATAACCATTCTAATAATTTGCCAGGGTTATTTTCTTACAGTCTCTAAAGATTACAAAATCTGATTATACAGATAGTCTTAAGTAATAGTATTTAATGACATTTATTATGTAATTTTCATAAAATCTGACTGCTGATAGCTGAACGCTTGCGAAATATTTACGAATTTAATATTAGGAGTATCCGAGTATTTATGAACAGCGATTCTATGAAAATATTGATTGTTGACGATGATCCTCTGGCGTGCAGGTTAATTGGAACTATAGTTCGCTCAGATGATTATGTCAGTTCAGTGGCAGAAAATGTAGAACAGGCATTGGATTTTCTGGTTTTAAATCCGGAGGATTATTTCCTGGTTATTACTGATTATTATATGCCCGGGAAGACAGGTATTGATTTATTAAAAAACATAAAAAAGCTTTATCCTGTAATAGAAGTAATTATAATTACAGGTGAAGGGTCGGAACATGTAGCTATTCAGGCATTACGACTTGGAGCAATGGATTATATACAGAAGCCTATTTCAAAAGATGAATTGCTTGTTCTGGTTCATAAAGCTAAAGAACTTTATAAACTCAGAAGACAGAACCAGGTATATTTTCAGGAAATTACAAAAGTAAAAGATTATGCTGATATAGAAATGGAAAGTCTGAAGATATTCATAAAAGGTATGGAAGAAGAAGTGGTTGACCTCTATGAAAAATTGAGAAAAAGCTATGCCTTTATAAAAAAAATAGATTCTTCTCTGCTATCACAGGAATTAAATAAAGAATTACAGGAATTACTTGAAAGTTTTGATGAAGGAATAGAAAGGTTTTAGATAAATGACTAAACATATCTTTATTATATTGTTTCTTATTATTTCTCTGTATAATATTTCCTTTGCCCAGGATTCTGAAAAAGAGATAAAAGCTACTGCAGAAAAATATCTGGATAATATACTGACAGGCATAAAAGAGAATAATTACGATAAATTTTCCAGGGATTTTGATGGAGAACTTAAAAAAAGTCTTACAAAGCAATATCTTGTTACAGTAAGAGCCAATATGGATCAGAACCTTGGCAAATATATATCCCGCCAGTATCTGGGACAGTTAAAAAAAGGTGCGAGAATTTTAATATTGTGGAAAGCTTCCTTTGATGGTACAAAAAACGATGTCCTTATACAGTTGTTTTTAACTAAAAAAGATTCTAAATATCAGGTAACAGGTGTTTTATTTGGCTAAATATCTGGCACGGGATAACCCCATGCCGGATATTATTACCCGCCGAAGTGAATGCACTCTTTCTCTATTCCGGCCAGCGCTTCCATAAGACTTTCCGAAAGAGTCGGGTGGGGGTATACTGTTTTTAATGCTTCTTTTGCATTTAATCCCTGGCAGACAATAGTTGTTGCACCGCCTATCAGTTCAGTCGCCTTTGGTCCTATTATGTGAATACCAAGAATTTTATGATCCTCTTCTTTTGCAATAATCTTTATACAACCGTCTGTTTCTCCGATACATCCTGCTTTACCGTTTGCTGCAAAAGGAAATCTGCTTTTTATACACTTTATACCGAGTTCTGTAGCCTTCTGTTCCGTTAAACCAACACTTGCCACTTCCGGACTGGTATATATACATCCCGGGATCAGATTATAATCTATCATGGTTTTTTTATGACTGCACGCATTTTCAGCTGCTACAAGAGCCTGGGCACCTGCCACATGGGCAAGGAGCTTTTTACCTGTAATATCACCTATGGCGTAAATACCTTCTATAGAAGTCCTCATTGTTTCATCAACAGCAATTGCTTCTCTTTCAAACGTTATCCCTGTTCCTTCAAACCCCATATTTCTCGTATTTAATTTTCTACCGAGAGACACAAGCATTTTTTTTGCTTTTATAACTTTCCCGCCTTCAATATGGGCTTCTATTCCTTCATTATCTTTAACTTCCAGTATTTTTGCGCCTGTCATAATTTTTATTCCCTGTTTCTGCATAAAGGTCTGCAAAAATCTGCTTATCTGTATATCTTCAGTGGGAACTATATTTTTCATCATTTCTACAACTGTAACGTCAGAGCCGAAGGTTTTAAATATTATGGCCCATTCGCATCCGAGATAACCGCCGCCTGCTATGATTATACTTTCCGGTATATCTGTCATAGTAAGTGCTTCATCACTTGTAATGATGTTCTTTGAGTTAATATTGAATACAGGCGGTACAAGCGGTTCTGAACCTGTAGCAAGAATTATTTTATTGCTTTTTACAGTATCCTGTCCTGTAACTTCTATTTCATTTTTATTAAGTAATGTTCCTCTCCCTTTTACAAGTGTTATTTTCCTGTCTTTTATGAGCTTTAATATGCCGTTTCTCAGGTTTTCTACTACCCTGTTTTTTCTTTCGATTATTCGGGAAAAATCGAATGTTACATTGTCAGCTTTAAGGCCGAATTCTTCTGCCTTCACCATATGTCTGTAAAGATCGGCACTGGCAAGTATTGCTTTTGTCGGAATACAGCCTCTGTTAAGACATGTGCCTCCTACGTCTCTTTCTTCAATCAAACATACATTTGCTCCCAGTTGTGCTGCTCTTATGGCAGCAACATATCCTCCCGGACCTCCTCCAAGGACTGTTAAATCATACATAAAAATGCTCCTTTATAAGGTAATCGTGACGCGTGACGCGTGAATCGTGACGCGAGGAGTGCCTGTAATTCGTTATGGAATACACTATATATTATATAAAATCCGGAGAAAATTCAAGTTCTTTTACAAATTTTCTAAAAGAGCAATTTTGAGCAAGAATTTTTTTGAATATATGTTATAATAAGATGTTATAGTTATTTTCATAACAACCCATAATTAATAACCTCGTAATGCGTAAAGGGTGATGCGAAGATGTAATAACCCATTATGCATTACGCGTTACGCGTTACGATTCGCATAGTGAGTAATGAAAACCACCTGTCACGCGTTACGCGTTACGCGTCACGATTCTCATATAAATCAGTAAAGAAGATAGAACAATGAACAAGTGTCAGCTTTGCTGGACATGGAGTAAAATCCGGCACGAAAAAATAAATGATAAAGATGAAAAAGAACCAGGTTACACTTATATTGATAAAACAAACAGGATAATCGGTCTTAAATTTTTCGGTAACTCCTATCCTGTAGATAAAGGAACTTTATTTGTCAAATGTGTTCTTCACGGTATGGAAACATTTGAGACGGAAAAAGGAACTTTCCCGGTAGAGAAAAATCATTATTTAATATTAAATGACGAATGCAAATACACTTCCCGTATCAATCCTTCCCAGGACGTAGAGTCTTTCTGCATATCTTTTGTAAAACCTTTTGTGGAGGATGTAGCCAGGAGTATAATGGTACCTGATGAAAAACTTCTGTATGATCCGGAACGTTCTTTTATATATCCTGCATTTAATGAACAATTATATTCTCAGGATAGTATAATCACAGAATTGATACAGAATCTCAAAGTTGCTTCTGACTGTGAAAATAATTTAACTCAGGCCTATCTGGAAGAATTATTTTATAAATTGCTGGAACGGATATTAATTTTAAATTTAGATAAACAAACCGAAGGAATAAGTACGTTAAAAAAAATTCCCCGTATTGAAATACTGGAAAGGCTTAATCTTGCACGGGAATTTATGCATTCCAATATTGACAGACCGATTAATCTGAGTCAAATTGCCAGTAATGCTTATCTTTCAACATATCATTTTCTCCGTTTATTTAAAGAGGTATTCGGTGAAACTCCCAGACAGTATTTAATTCGCAACAGGCTGGAAAAAGCCAGAAAACTTCTGGTAAATACAAAACTTTCAGTTACTGATATTTCCCTTGAAATAGGTTTTGAAAGTATCAGCCATTTTACCCGTCTTTTCAATCGTCGTTTCGGAAGTTCCCCCGGAAAATTTCGCCAGTCTCTACAGAACAGATAAATATGCGAATACTTTATTATGGCCCCGGCGGCGGAACAGGACATATAGTGAGAGGTTATTCTATTCTCAGAGAGTTAAAGAGAGAACATGAACTTTTCATGATTGCCTCTTCTCCTTCTGTTCATATTTTAAATAATTCCTCTATAAGTGTCTTTAAAATACCTGGAGCATATGAAAATAGCCCTGATAATTCCGTAATTATAAAAAATATTATTGATTTTATAAATCCCGATCTCTTAATAGTAGATACCTTTTATTACGGTTATTACGGAGAACTGAACTGTTATCTTCAGGCAAAATCATTAAAGAAAATATTTATTTTCCGATACAGACGGGATGAAATAAACCATCCTGATCTTTCCTGCTATGATCTTGTTATTATTCCCGAACCTTCACGTTACAGGCGATTACCGGAAGAAAAACATAATTTTATAAGAACCGGCTATATAGTCTGCAGGAAACCTGATGAATTAAAACCGGCACATGAAGCACTTCTATATCTCAGAATCTCTTCTCCAGGGAAAAAAATAATCCTCGTCATGCATGGCGGATACGGTCATGAAGGGGAAAATCTTTTTTATATGGTATCACATGCTGTTTCAGAGTTGAACATAGAAGACATTATATTAAGATTTGCCTCTATGGAACCTTTAATCAATCCGAAGCTTTCACCATATCATATAAATTATTTTCCTGTCGTAGAATTACTAAAACCGGTGGATATTGTTATATCTGGAGGTGGTTATAATACATACAATGAAATCTCTATGGCGGGAAAGAAAAGAATTTTAACAGCCTTTAACAGACAAATCGATGACCAGTCAGTGAGGATTTCCTCTGAAAAATATATCTTTACCGATAGAAAAAGCCTGAAAGAGTGTTTGTCTGCAGCACTTGAAGATGAGTCTCATTTTTTACCTGCTTCTGAATTTTATAATGGTTCCTCTATGGTTGCAGGGATAATAGAAGAATTTTAAGCAGGAATTTATATGAAAATGATGAAGTCTTAATGATTTTCTGTTTATTCATTTTTATATCTGATTGTGACCGCTACGGTCATGCCTGTTATTGTAAATATGAATGAATAAAATTAAGAAAAAGAAAGGAGATTTTATGTTAAAGAAACTTTTAATCACATTACTTGTAATTTTTGTGCTCTCAGGCCGGACAATGGCTGAACTGACTGAACTGCCGGAACAGGCAGGTAATATTGCTATTGTTACCCATAAGGATATGATTTATTTTATCGGAGGTAATGATGAAAATATTGCTAAAAAATCATTTTATGCCTATTCTCTGAAAACAGAAAAATGGGAAAAACTTCCCGATATGAATGAAGGAAGACTGGGACACTGTGCTCTTTACTATAAGGATTCTATCTATGTCTTCGGAGGTATAGGAAATGTAAAGGATTCTCCTGTAATATTAAGTTCCGTTGAGGTTTTCGATATAAATAAAGGTGTATGGCGTAAAGAAAAAGATATGATGCAAAAAAGGGCAAGATTTGCTATGGCTTCAAAAGGAAATAAGGTTTATTTTTTCGGTGGTTTGAAGGATAAAATTAAAAGTACCGACTCTGTAGAAGAATTTGATCTGGAAACAGGTACATGGGAAGGTAAAGAAGACCTTCCGGGAGCCATGAACAGAATGTCTGCTGTAACGTTACAGGACGGTTTTATCTATGTTATAGGAGGAGAAAACGAAGACGGAGACACTCTTAATTCAGTATATAAATATGACCCGTTGACAGATAAATATACGGAAATAAGTCCTCTTAAAGATCCTAGGAAAAATTTTGGAGCAATTTCCGTAGATAACAGAATAATAGTAACAGGCGGATGGGATATAAAGAGTGGCCAGAAGATTTTCCTTAAATCTACAGAGATATACAATCCTTATAAAGCCGCATGGGAAGAAGGACCGTCATTGAAAGAAGGCCGTGATGCTACAAGAATTATCATCTTAAATGGCGAATTTGTAGCATTCGGAGGATATAACGGCTCAGTATTGTCTTCCATAGAAAGTCACAGACTTCCGTTTTTTTCATCTTCCTGGAGAATCGATGAACCACTTAGATTCCATCTTGCTTATCTTCCTTCGAAAGAATCCGCAGGTGAAACTGCTGAAACGGTGAAATCTCTGGGATATACTGAAGATTATCGTCCCGATATTGATAATATAATTTACAGAAATATATATAATCTCGGATTTCCTCTCCCTGAGATAGAAGACAGTGAAAAATATAAACTTTATTTAAAACTATTTGAATTTCCGTCATGTTTCAATGTAACAGAATCTACCATACCTTTACTGGACGGGCATCTTATGAATAAACTTGCTCACAGTGAAATATTATATAAATTCGTATCCAGTCCTCACAATGTTGCTGTAAAGATGGAATATAAAGAAAAAGCTGATAAGAAATTTTCCCCTTCCAGCCCTTACCCTTCATTTAAAGTTTCAAAAGACGACCAGAAAGCATTTGATGAAGATGTTAATTTTATGTCCCTTTATGTCACTCCTCTTGAGAAAAAAGAAGGAATTTCTCAGGATGAACAGGAAAACTGGAGTGCCCAGGGAGTGTTAGCTTTTCACAGGGAACTGGTCAGAATATACGGAAAAGAGCTGAAAGAAATTTCCGGTATTGATGGAGATAACTATTATTATTTTCTGCAGAAATCTGATAATAAAAGCAGTGTAATTATTAAAGTTCCCAGAAATCCTATGGTTTTTTCCGACTGGCGTCATAATGATATGCCGGCAGATCTGGGACATATGTTTTTAAGCGGACTTCTGCTTATATACAGGACTGAATATAAGAATCAAGATACCTGTAATATAGAAAAAATGACAGTAGACTCTAAAGATTTCTTTAAACATTTCAGTAAAGAAAAAGCCACTGTCTTTGAAATAGGCTCTGTTGTGAGAATTTAATTTAAGATTACAGGAATTTTCATTTTTAATGCCGTAAAATAAAGCTTTAGATGAAAATTATGTACAGGCAGTTTATCTACTGACCTGAGCATAAGCATGTAATAACAGTCTTCCTCCCGTCACGCGTAACGCGTGACGCGTCATGAGAGCAGATATTTATTATTTATGCTCACCTCAGTAATATATTATATACTCAAGTCTGCCAATAATTGCATCAGTAAAATGTCAGAATATCCTTATAATTACTTGATTTTATATAAATATTTTGATGTAATTATTTATGCGTGAAAGTATAAATTCCTCCGTAATAAAAAAATCTCAAAATTAAAGGTAAACCTTTTAATCTGTCAAATTTTATTTATATATAAATTTGTTTATGTGTGTAACAGGATTATACTGTATTTCATAATCTGAGTACCGCAACAGGTAAATTGGTACCCAAAAAAATATGGCATACACTCCTGTCTCTGGCCGGGCTCTGGAGGAAAAGATATGCCGTATTAAAAGAGAGTTGTAAATGCTATAGATGCAAAATATTAACAGTCTGTAAAATCAGTTTGCCACACAATAGGATCATATCTTTTCCGGAAGAGTCCGGACAGGGACAGGTTTTAGAAATGGGTATGAACTTATCTGGAGCGGTACTGAGAGTTGAGAATATAATGAATTACACATAAGAAGGAGATTGATGCTATGGACGAAATAAAATCATTAAAAGAAAACTGGCATGGTGAAACAATTGAACAGGTTTTATCTCATTTTAAAACTGATATAAACGGCCTTCCCGAAAAAGAAGCACGAGAACGTCTTCACGAATTCGGAACAAATGAACTGGAGGACAGAAAAAAAGAGTCTATTTTTATGATGCTTCTTGAGCAGTTCAAGGATTTCTTAATTATTGTGCTTGCAGTAGCAGCTATTATCTCCGGTATTAAAGGTGACTGGGTTGAGGCACTTACTATTATCATAATAGTGATTCTTGCAGGTCTTATGGGGTTTATTCAGGAATATCAGGCAGGAAAAGCTATTGAAAAACTCAAAAAAATGGCTGCTCCTAACGCTACTGTAATAAGAGGAGGAGAAGAAACTATCATACCTTCACGGGAGATTGTACCGGGAGATATATGTTTGATTAAAACAGGAGATATGATACCGGCAGATGCAAGGCTTATAGAATCAACAAATCTTAAAATAAACGAAGCATCTCTTACGGGAGAATCGATTGCCGTAGAAAAATCTACTGAGCATGTGGAAAATAAAGAGACATCCCTTGGAGACAGGAAAAATATGGTTTATACGGGTACAAGCGCAACTTACGGTAGAGGTAAAGCTGTTGTTGTTGCAACAGGTATGAATACGGAATTCGGAAGGATTGCAGGACTCCTTCAGAGTACTCAATCAAGGAAAACTCCTCTTCAAAATAATCTGGATCAACTAGGAAAACAGCTGGGTATATTTTCTTTAATTCTTGCCGCTATTATTGCTGCTTTTGGTGTTATAATGGGCAAAGAGATACAGAAGATGTTTATATGGGGAGTTGCCCTTGCAGTGGCCGTTATTCCTGAAGCACTTCCCGCTGTTGTTACCATAAGCCTTGCCCTTGGTGTAAGAAGGCTTGTAAAGAGGAGGGCTCTTATAAGATCACTTCCTTCTGTTGAAACACTGGGTGCTACTACTGTAATATGCAGTGATAAAACAGGAACTCTTACACAGGATGCCATGACTGTAAGAAAGATTTATTGCGGCGGCCAGGTAATAACTGTGACCGGAACAGGATATAATCCGACGGGAGATTTTTCTACAGGAGAAAAAAAGATTATTCCCGATGATGATCTGAAAAAACTTCTTGAAATAGGTGTTCTGTGTAATGATACACACTTAAAACAGGAAGAAGGTGAATGGAAAATAATAGGAGATCCTACAGAAGGTGCCCTTGTTGTAATAGCCTGTAAGGGAGGTATAAATTCTGACGAAATAAGAAAAGAAATACCCAGAACAGGAGAAATACCTTTTTCATCGGAAACAAAAAAAATGACAACATCCCACAGATTCCCTGACGGTGAATATGCCTTCACAAAAGGTGCTCCGGAGATTATTATAGATAACTGTAATTTTATGTATCAGAAGGGGCAAATAGTACCTTTGAAAGAAAATGACAGAAAAGAGATTTTAATGGCAGGCAGAACATTCGGTGAAGATGCACTCAGAGTTCTGGCTCTTTCCTTCAAGAAGATTTCTTCCGAAGATACACTTGAACATTCACAGAAAGACATGGTATTTGCAGGACTTGCAGGTATGATAGATCCTCCCAGACCTGAAGTGAGAGATGCAATAAAGGTCTGTGAACATGCCGGTATAAAACCTGTCATGATAACAGGTGATCATAAAATCACTGCTGTTGCAGTGGCAAAAGAACTGGGTCTTATGAAAAATGACAGAGCCCTTACAGGTGTGGAACTGGATAAACTCTCCGATGAAGAATTTGACAGGACAGTTGAAGATACACAGGTTTATGCCAGAATTTCACCTTCTCATAAACTTCGTATTGTAAATGCCTTTATGAATAAAGGTCATGTTGTTGCCATGACAGGAGACGGAGTTAACGATGCTCCTGCACTTAAAAAAGCCGATATAGGTGTAGCAATGGGTATTACAGGGACGGATGTAAGCAAGGAAGCATCTGATATGATCCTTACAGATGATAATTTTGCCTCTATTGTTTCTGCTGTGGAAGAAGGAAGAAGTATCTTTGAAAATATAAGAAAATATCTGGTTTTTTTACTGAGCGGAAATATGGGAACAGTATTTGCCATGATAATCTCCATTCTCCTGTTCAGAGATTTTCCTCTTGTGGCTGTTCAGATTTTATTTATCAATTTTATTATGGACGGTCTTATGGCTATTGCCCTGGGAGTAGAACCTCCGGAACATGGAATTATGGAGAGGCCTCCCAGAAATCTGAAAGAAGGGATTTTAAATAAGAAATCTCTCCTTTATATAGGAGCAGTGGGATTATGGATGTCTCTGGCCACTATAGGAGTTTATCGTTATGCCATAGTCTCTCCCGTGGTAGATGATGATCTGGCCAAAACAATGTTTTTTGTTACTTTAATAGTAGCCCGTCTTTTCAATGGTTTTAATTGCAGATCCTTAAATGAATCTATTTTTACTACAGGTCTCACAGGTAATAAATGGCTGATTATAAGTGCAGGTGTGGCAATGGGTCTTACCTTTATAGTTCTCTATTATCATCTTTTTCATGAACCATTTGAGACAAAACCCCTTGATACATATCAATGGGGTATAGTAGTGTCCTTTGCCTTTACGGTAATGTTATTCGGAGAGATTATAAAATTTATATCCAGGAAGATTTTTTCATGATATTGTTATAGTATATTTTTTAACTCAGGAGTCTGTAAACATTATGAACGCTTTACCTGTAATTATCGGTTCTTTATGTATCTTTGTTCTTGGCTACAGATTTTATGGGAGTTTTATAGCAGCAAAAGTGTTGGTACTGAACGATAAAAGACGTACACCTTCCCATATTCTTAATGACGGTCAGAATTATTTCCCAACTAACAAATGGGTTCTTTTCGGCCATCATTTTGCTGCCATAGCAGGGGCGGGACCTCTCATAGGGCCTGTTCTTGCAGCGCAATTCGGCTATCTTCCCGGCTTACTGTGGATACTTATCGGTTCCGTTCTGGCAGGAGCAGTGCATGATCTGGTTGTTTTAGTTGCCTCTATAAGACATAAAGGTAAATCTCTGGCGGAGATAGCACGTGAAGAAGTTGGAGCAGTGTCAGGTATTACTACTGCTATTGCCGTTATATTTATCATTGTTATAGCCCTTGCAGGCCTTGGCCTTGCCGTGGTAAATTCCCTGAGGGAAAGTTCGTGGGGAGTATTTACTATTGGCTGTTCAGTTCCTATAGCTTTATTTATGGGCCTTTATATGTATCGTTTCAGAAAAGGTAAAATAAAGGAAGCCACTGTAATAGGCGTTACCTGTCTTCTTCTTGCTGTCATATTCGGCAAATATATCCCTGAAAGCCCTCTGAAAGCTATATTTACTATGGATAAAAACGGTGTGACTCTTGCTATAGTATTATACGGATTCATAGCTTCCGTTTTACCTGTATGGATGCTTCTCTGTCCGAGAGATTATCTGAGCACTTATATGAAACTCGGCACTATAGCTTTTCTTACTATCGGTATCATAATAGTTCACCCGAATCTTGAGATACCGGCTGTAACACAGTATATCCACGGTGGAGGCCCCATAATCCCCGGCCATGTATTTCCTTTTGTCTGTATAACAATAGCCTGTGGTGCCATATCAGGTTTTCATTCCCTTATAGGAAGCGGAACAACACCTAAGATGATAGGTAAAGAATCTGATGCTCTCTTTATAGGTTACGGAGCAATGATTGCAGAGGCTTTTGTTTCCCTTACCGCTCTTATTGCTGCATGTGCCCTTGTGCCTGCAGATTATTTTGCCATAAATGTTTCTCCTGAAAAGTTTGCCACTCTCGGACTTACTCCTGTTCATCTCAACCAGTTGTCGGCAGAAGTAGGAGAAAATATTGCAGGAAGGCCGGGTGGAGCAGTATCTCTGGCAGTCGGTATGGCACAGATTTTTTCGGCAATTCCGGGCCTCTACGGCTTTATGAGTTACTGGTATCATTTTGCCATTATGTTTGAAGCTCTCTTTATTCTTACTACAATAGATACCGGTACAAGAGTTGCCAGATTTCTCTTTCAGGAAGCTTTCGGTAAAATCTATAGTCCTTTCAGTAAAACCGACTGGATGCCGGGAACGATAATATGCAGTGCTCTGGTTGTATTGAGCTGGGGCTATTTTATTTATACAGGTAATATATCAACCATATGGCCTATGTTCGGTATTGCGAATCAGTTACTTTCCGCCATAGCACTCTGTATAGGAACGACTATAATAATAAAACTCGGAAAAGCCAGATATATGGTTATAACACTCGTGCCTATGATATTTATGTGTATCACTACAATATCTGCAGGTTATCTCAGTATAAGGGATAATTTTCTTCCCTTACACAGTTATCTGAATATTTTCCTTACTGTTATAATGATCGTTGCTCTCTGTATTATAATAATTGATTCTATTATAAAATGGGCAGGATTTTTATCTGGATCTCAGGAAAATACTCTTGCAGTCGAGACAGTTGATGAAAAGGTATGATGAAAACCAGAGAGATTGTTCTTACAGGTTTATTTATAGCTCTGGCCATACTGTTACCTTCTTTCTTTCATGTTATCGGCCTGGGAAAAACGTTTCTACCAATGCATATACCTGTACTTATGGCAGGACTTTCAACAGGCAGTGTTTCCGGGCTTATAGCAGGTACGCTGTCTCCCATGTTAAGTTCTCTTTTAACGGGTATGCCGCCTTTCCCTTTTGTTATAGCCATGATATTTGAACTCGGTGTCTATGGATATATGGCAGGATATTTTGTTAAAAGGTTAAATATATATCTGACTGTACTGCTCTCAATGGTATGTTCCAGAGTGGCCTATGGTATTATATATTTTCTTATATTACCTTTATTCGGCATAAAGGTTTCTATGGGATATTTATTGACAGGTGTTCTTTTAGCTTCTTTACCGGGTATAATATGTCAGTTTGCTCTTATGCCTGTATTTGTAACTGTTCAAAAGGCATGTAATAAGAATCTGATATTGTGAGGTTTTTGCATATGAGAAAATTTTTTAATGAACAGGCGGAAAATTGGGATAATATAGCATTTCACGATCCTTTAAAACTGGATGTAATTTTAGAAAATCTTGATGTAAAACCGGATCATACTGTCCTGGATGTAGGAAGTGGAACAGGTGTTCTTCTGGAAAGAATTTTGCAGAATACCGGGAGTAAAGGACAGGTTATAGCTATGGATATATCGGAAAATATGCTCACCATATCCAGAAAAAAACATTCATCTTCAGGGATTTTATATGTTCAGGGTATGGCAGAACATATGGCTCTTGCAGATGGAGTATGCCACAGGGTGATATGTTATTCCGTATTTCCGCATTTTAAAGAACCTGCTCATACCCTTGCTGAAATAAGAAGAATTTTGTATACCCGTGGAATTCTTGTGATTGCCCATTCACAGGGAAGGGATAAAATAAATGACATACATAAGAAAATAGATGGTCCTGTGAATGGAGACCATCTTCCTGACAGGGAAGAAATGTGTCTTTTACTGGAAAAGGAACATTTTGCAGTAAAAAATATAATAGATAACAGTGAAATTTACTGTTATGTGGCAGTTAAATGAGAATTTTTATAAATTAATCCGCCTGATATAGTAAGTCGTGAGTTGTGAAGAGTGAGTCGTGAAAAGTGAAGGGTGAAGAGTGATGTACCTGTCACGTTTCATAGCTCACGCATCAATTACGCGTTACGCGTCACGATTATAACGCGTCACGATTATAATGCGTCACGCATTACGCATCAAAGGAGGTTTTAATTTTGACCAAAATTACCGCTATAATAATCATGATAGTGGCAGCTTTAGCAGCCATATTCTGTCTCTTATTTAAAATAAAAATCAATCCATCCCTTTCAGACAGAAAAAGCCTGAAGTCTAAATTTTTTGTAGCTCTTTCTATTATGATGGCTTTTTTTGCCGGTTTTTTTACTTCATGTAAAACCCAGGAACAGGCAATTGCAGGGAATACCACTCCCACAGAATTATTTGTATCTGAAAAGACTGTCACTCCAGGAACTGTTTCTACACCTTTTGGAAGTCCTGGAGATGAAAGAACACCTCCTGCCCCTACCTGCTATGTAGTTGTACCACCTGTCTATACTCCTCCTGTCAATCCGAATACTATTTTACCGACCTGTTATACTGTAGTTCCGCAGATTACACCTGCAAAAAAAATTGAAGGTAAAGATGTTCCCCTTGTTACATGTTATAAACCTTTTATATTGCCAACTTCTACAAATACTCCGGCTATTCCGGCCTGTTATATGCCTATTCCTCCCACACCTTCAGCTACCCCTTCTCTTCGTACATGCTATGTTCCTATGCCGGAACCTACTTCTTATAAAAATGACAGTTCTCTAATCGATAGTAAACTGGCCCTTATTGAAGAAATTTCAAAAAAGAATACTGTAAAAGAAGAAATATTAAATAGAGTAAAGAAAAATATGTTAAATCAGAAGTTTGATGTTTGATGGGATGTCAAACCCGGTAATAAAATTAATTAATTTTCCGGAGGATTTGTTATCTGTATTTTTCAGAAGCTCTTAATTTTGCAATGATTTTCTTTTGAGTTTCTATGATGAAATTGGCTTTTTCCAGTTCTATTTTGAATTCCTTATTTTTTTCTTCCAGTTTCTCTATTCTTTTTTCGAGGCATCTTTTGATTTTTTCAGTTTCTCTGTAAAATTCCATTTCCACTGCATCTATTCTTTTTTCCACCGTATACTTTCTGTTCTCTTCCTGTTTCTCTTTATTTCCCAGTTCTCCTTTTTCTCTCAGCCAGTACCATGTGGCCAGATGGGATGAAAAAAGTCCTTCTCTGCGTAATAATGCTCCCAGTTCTCCCGGGTGACTTAATGATTCTGCTTCTTTGAGTATATTCAGTTTGTATTCTGATGTATATTGCTTTATTCCCGGCCGAACTGACACTTCTTCCGTTGGTACATTACAGTCATTATCTTTACCTGTTTTTTTTTTGCAGGACATTGTTACCTCTCCTTCCTGTTCCTACAGAGAAAGATTTCCTTTTGCCAGATTTATATTACTATACAGTCATGTGTCATTCAAGTTCCAGATATGTTCCTGAAATGAATTCTTTTCATTAAGAAAAGAAAGGATTTTTCTGTCTTAATGTTGAAAATTATTATCAAACTCATATGTATAAATAATAATAATCTGGAGGAACCTATGAAGGACTCGAAAATTTGCCTGATTTTCAATCCTATCTCAGGACTGTCAATGAAAGGTATTACCAGGTTTCATCCTCTTGAAGATATTATAGAAGTTTTTTCTCAGGAGAGAATTTCCATTACTATCAAGACGACGGCCAGAACAGGAGACGGAACCCGTCTTACCCGGGAATCTGTCAGGCAGGGCTATAGCCATATAATTGCCTGTGGAGGAGACGGAACTATCAATGAAGTAGTTAACGGTATTGTAGATACAAATGTCGTCATGGGAATTATTCCTCTGGGAACAGAAAATATACTTGCGAAATCTATGGATGTTCCTCTTGATACAAAACAGGCATGCAGACATTTTCTGGAAGCTTCAGAGCAAATATGGGATGTAGGTGTTGCAAATGGCCGTCATTTCCTGATTACGTCGGGGATTGGTCTTGATGCCAGGGTAGTCTATGAGATGGAACCTGCCCTGAAGAAAGCTATGGGCAGTTTCGGATTTATCCTTAAAGGAGCACAGATGCTTTTTCTAGAAAATGAGAAAAAAAGCACAAGAGCAAAAATTCATTTTCTGGATAAAAATATTACCTATGAGTCACCTTTCTGGCTCATTGTTATAGGGAATCTTGCCTACTACGGAGGCGGTGTTAAACTGGCATTAAAAGCCATACCCAATGACGGAGCTCTCGATGTAATAGTAATACCTTTTTCAGATGATGCAGTTGATATTGCTACAAGAGTGCTGGAAGTTTTCACAGAAAGCCATCTGGACTGGGGAGAAATACCGTATTTTACTTCCAGTGAATTTGAGATTACAACAGACCCTCCCGTATACTGTCAGATAGACGGTGAACTCCTTGGAAAAACCCCTGTTCATTATTCTATAAAACCTCTTGCCATAAAGGTGAAATTTTAATGATAGATCTTCTGAAAGCAGACACAATACTTAAAGACAGGTATGTTATAGTTAAAGTCCTTGGAAGAGGGGGCTGGGGTGTTGTATATCTGGCAAGAGACATGAGATTGAACAGTAAATTCTGGGCAGTGAAAGAAATGTTTGCCCTTTGCAGTGACGGAAGGGGCGGTTTTTGTCTTAATGAAAGCTCCATTCCTGAACGTTCTGCTGATGAAGATGAACAGTTTGAAAAAGAAGTACTGGAACAGTTCAAAACAGAAGCAGAAATACTTTCGTCTCTGGAACATCCTTATCTGACAAGGGTTCTTGACTGGTTTTACGAGAATAACAGATATTATTTTGTAATGGATTATGTAGAAGGGAAAACATTTTTTCAGCTTGTAAAAGAAAGTAAAGATTTTCTCAGGGAAGCAGATGTTATTGAATGGGCTTTACAGGTCTGTGATGTTCTTTTTTATATTCACAGCAGAAATCCTCCTGTTATATTCAGAGATTTAACACCTGCAAATATAATGGTAAATAAGGAAAATAAGATAAAGCTCATAGATTTTGGCCTTGCCAAGCTATACAATGCCTTTAAAGCCACAAGGGCTATTATAAAAACAGGTTCCCCCGGTTTCTGTCCTCCCGAACAGTACGGCTTTGGCCCTACAGATGGAAGAAGTGATATATATTCTTTCGGAGCCACTCTTTATTATCTTATAACATCTAAAATACCAAAGGAATCTATTTATATTTACAATAACAGTTCCGAACTTGTTCCCCCGGCAGAGATAAACCCTTCCATTTCAAAGGAGTTACAGAGGATTATCCTCAAGGCTATGAATGTAGAAAGTTCCAATCGTTACGGACATGTAGAAGAGATGAAGCAGGATTTTATATATTTAAAAGAAAATCTCTGGGCAAAACATAAGGTTATAAGCTGTTTTGCATGTTCTGAAAAGAATTCTCTGGAAGTAAATAACTGTACCGGATGTAAGAAAATACTGGATGAAGAAAAAGCTCTGTTTTTTTACAGGCCGGGCTGGACTATGTTTCGTTCTTCTCCCGATAGAACCGGTTCTTTCCCGGAACGATTATTTCCTGTTGAAAAATGGGTTTTCATTACCGGTGATAAAATACATTCTTCCCCTGCTGTCACTGAAAAGGAGGTGTTTGTTGGATCCTGTGACGGTAGTCTTTACAGTATTGATAGAGAGACAGGTACCGAGATATGGAGATTTTCTGCAGAAGGAAAAATATTTTCTTCTCCTTCTGTTATTCATAATATGGTTTATTTTGGCTCATCTGGCGGGTCTGTGTACGGACTTGATATAAAAACAGGTGAAAAAATCTGGAATTTCAAAACAAAAGCCATTGTTAAATCATCACCTGCAATATATGGGGATTCGATTTTTTTCGGTTCAGGAGATTCCTGTTTTTACTGCCTTGATCTGGAAAAAGGAGTGAAAAAGTGGTATTTTAAAAGTGAAGACAGGATTAACTCCACACCATCAATAACGGAAGGAAGAATTTTCTTTGCCTCTTCCGATAGAAACTTTTATTGTCTGGACTGTAATACGGGAGAATTAATATGGAAAACTCAACTGGAAAACGATATTCTTTCTTCACCTGCTTTATACGGTAACACACTTTTTATAGGAGCAGGAGAAATCTTATATGGAATAGATGTTACAGAAGGGAATGTAATATGGCAGTTTAGAACAGGCGATCACATAACAACCTGTCCCTGTACAGGTTACGGAAGAGTTTACATTGGAAGCTATGATGGCAATCTCTATGCTCTGGATATGGATACAGGCAAATGTATATGGAAATTTTTTACAGATGATAAAATTGTTTCTTCTCCAGCCCTTGGTTTTGGTACGGTATATTTCGGAAGCTGCGACTGTAATATTTATGCCCTTGACGCCAGAACAGGCATCAGGAGATGGAGCTATTACCTTGGAGATGAGATATATTCTTCACCTTCTGTCATAGAAAGAACACTTTATATAGGATGTAATAACGGAAATTTGTATGCACTCAAGTTTTGATTGGTGAGTCGTGAGAAATAAACAGATTTTGTGCATCAATTTAACCGGTCACCGCTCATCAGTCACTGGTCACTGAGTATCGTAACAGGCAAATTGGTACCCCAAAAAAATATGGCACTCACTCCTGTCCCTGGCCGGGCTCTGGAGGAAAAGAT
>CAYSLJ010000140.1:0-18060 GCA_964431735.1 uncultured Synergistia bacterium
CCCGTCACGAGAGCATATATGTATTATTTATTCTCACCTCGGTAATTACTTATGGCATCAGGAAGGAAATGTAATTGAAGGCTTGAATTTTACAATAATATTTATAATGTAATTGTAAGGGACTGTAAAGAAATAACCCTTGCAAATTGTCAGAACGGTTATTATCCTCGCGTCACGCGTTACGCGTTACGCGTCACGATATAGACTGTAAATATGATGGAGTTATTTTTTCACAGACCCTAAATAATTGCATCACTGAAATTCCCTGTGTATTTATCTATTCAGAGGAGTATATTATTCTCATATAAAATAATTTAAAAAGGAACGTTTATGTCGGAATCCATGGCAAAACCTTTTCTTAAATGGGCAGGAGGAAAATCACAGCTTCTCCTGAAATTTGACGATTATTTTCCTTCCCGGTTGAAAGATGGAAAAATTGATACTTACTGTGAACCTTTTCTCGGAGGAGGAGCAGTGTTTTTTTATATAGCTCAAAAATATACTTTTAAAAAGGCTTTCCTCTGCGATTTTAATAAAGAGCTTATACTGACATATAAAGTAGTTCAAAGAGATGTAGATAAACTTGTAGAGTTTCTTTATAGTTATGATAAAAAATATAAGAGGTTAAATGAAGATAATAGAAAATTATTTTATTATGAAATCAGGAATGAGTATAATTTAAAGGGACATAAGATAAATTATAAAAAATATTCTTCCTTATGGGCAGAGAGGGGAGCACAGGTAATTTTTTTAAACAGAACCTGTTACAACGGACTCTTCAGAGTAAACAGACAGGGTGGATTTAATGTACCCTTCGGAAGATATAAAAACCCTAAAATTGTGGATGAAGAAAATTTAAAGAAAGTCTCATGTTTACTGAGGAAAGCTAAAATAGAATCTGCCGATTTCAGTAAAATAAAAACAAAAGTTTCAGAGAATTCTTTTGTTTATTTTGATCCTCCCTATAAACCCATCAGTGAAACAGCCAGTTTTACCTCTTACAGTAAATGTATTTTCGACGATAAAGAACAGATAAGACTTGCAGAATTGTATAAAGAACTGCATGGAAAAAAAGCAAAATTGATGTTAAGTAATTCTGACCCGAAAAATGAAGATAAGGAAAATGATTTTTTTGACAGGTTATATGAAGGCTATCATATTTATAGAGTAGATGCACGAAGAGTAATTAACAGCAATCCGGAAAAAAGAGGTCTCATAAAAGAACTGATAATAGTAAATTATTAAGGTTTCGTAACGCGTAACGCGAGGAAAGAGACAATTAATAAAATTCTATTCCTAAATGATTTTATCCATAAATAATGACTTTATAATGCGTAAAGCGTAATGCGTGATGTGCAGGGATGAAACGCGTAACGCGTTACGCGTTACGCGTCACGACCATTTTATAAAATTATAATAACGGAGGTATAAAGATGTTTTATTGTCCGAAATGTAAAAATGAATATAGAGAGGATTTAAATATATGTCCTCTGTGTGGAATCGAAGTAATCGATAAACGGGATGATTATATAGAAGATGCAGAAATGAAGTTCCTGTGTAATGTAATGACAGAAGCAGAAGCATTTCTAGTCAGAGGTATTCTGCAGGCAGAAGAAATTGATGTTTTTATTAAACCCCTTGAGGTAGTTATGTATGAAGGTGTTTTTTCTGACATGGAAGGAGCATGGGGAAGACTTTTTGTTTTTTCTAAAGATCTGGAGAATGGTCAAAAGATCTTAAATGATTACCTTGCAGCTACTTCGGAAGATGATGAATCGTGGCGTAATGCAGAAAATCCTGAACTCTTTGATGAGGACAGGGAAAACTGAATTTTGCATAAAAAAAGAATATTTTTGTAGGAATATTTTGTTGTTTTACGGAATAATATAATAAATAAATCGACTTAAGGAGTGTGAGGATACAAGCTCACAGATTATCCTGTGTCGTATTTACCGATGTCACCACCTGGAAAGAGACTAAAAAATGAGGAGGTTATACTTATTATGAGACGAGGAATATTTTTATTTATTATGTCGGTTCTCCTGTTTGTATTTTTTGTTCCCGGCCTTGCAGAGAACCAGCCCTCTTACAGTATAAGTTATTATTTTAACAGTAACTACCACTACCCCGGCGAAAAGATGAATGTAAATGTGTATTTATACTATTATTATCTTAACCGAAAAGGTGATTTTACGGAGAAAGTGACTGTAAAATTATATAAACTCCCTGAAAATCTGTCACATACAACTGTTGAAGACTGGATAAAACAGAATGAGCCACTGGAAGATTTCACCAGAAAGATAACCATGAAGACCTATAGTTCCGAATACTGGGATGGTTATGAAAATGTGGAATTACCGGCTCTTGCTTCAGGATATTACTATCTGCAGTGTTCAAGTCAGAAAGTGAATTACGGAAATACTTTCCGCGTGAGTAAGCTTGCAATGTCAGTGAAAACATCAAAGGATCGTTTAATCATATACAGCCAGGATTATAAGAGTGGTAAAGCAGTAGAAGGTTTTGACTTGAAGGTATATGCCGGAAAAGAAGTAAAAGAATATAAAACGGATAAAAATGGTATAGTGAAGGTATATCTTCAGGAATTAAAAGAAGCAAAACTCGGTACCTCATTAAGGATTACCGGTATGAAAGGTTCGGACAGTGCGGAGGTAAGTGTAACAGTCCCTGAGGAGCAGGAATTGTTGAAAGGTTATATATATACGGACAGACCTGTATATCGTCCCGACCAGAAGGTAAATTTTAAAGGAATATTGAGGATAGATAAAGGTAACAGATATGACTATCTTTCAGGAGAAGACATAGAAGTAAAGATAACGGACAGTCAGAGTGCAGAATTGTATAAAAAGATTTTGAAGACTGACGAATATGGAAATATAAGTGGAGATTTAATGTTATCGAAAAAACCTGCTCTTGGAACCTGTAATATAACCTGTAAGAGAAAGAACAATCAGCAATCGTACGGTTATTTTCAGGTAGAGGAATACAGAAAACCCGATTTTGAGATAAAGGTATCATCAGGTAAAGATCAGTATGTTCAGGGAGAGAAGATGACCTTTAATCTGGATGTAAAATATTATTTTGGTTCCCCTGTCCCTGATACTGATTATACCTATGAAATATACAGAAGTTATTATTACCCCTGGCGCTGGTATTACTGGTGGGAAGAAGATGCTTTTATCAATCCTTACAGTAATTACGGAGGAGAATTTATATCATCGGGAAAAGGAAAAACCGATAAAAACGGAAAGGGGAGTTTTGTCTGTGAGGCATCGAAGGTAGATTATGATGCAAATTACATGGTAACAGTGAGGATGACAGATGAGAGTCGCCGTGAGGTAACTGGAGGAACAACACTTCTGATAACGAGAGGAGCCTATTATATAACGATAACACCGGAGAAATATTTCTATCGTCCCGGAGAAAAAGCCCATTTGAAGATAGAAGCGAAGGATTACAAAGATAAGCCTGTCGTTGCATCTTTAACCCTGACAGGAAGATATGAGAAATATAACGAAAGTGAAAAGAAGTGGGAATGGAAAGATGTGAAAACAGGAGAAATAAAAACAGACAGCAATGGTCTCTGTTATTATGATGTCCTTCTGGATAAGGAAGGTTATTATGAAGTGAGTTGTAAGGGACTGGATCAGAACAGGAATGAGATAAAATCTACCGGTTATGTATACTGTTATGGAGGAGGATATTATAACTGGTATCGTTTCAGTAATCTGGAGATAATCCCGGATAAGAATTACTACAGTGCAGGAGATACGGCCAGTTTCATGATAGTGAGTCCCTTTGAGGGAGTGAAAGGGCTTGTGACGGTTGAAGGAGAGAAGATATTTCATGAGGAATTAATGGATTTTTCAAACCGTACAGGAAGTTTGAATGTGAAGATAACGCCTGAGTTCAGTCCGACCTTTTATGTGACAGTAAGTTTTTATTATGAAGGAAATTTTTACTATCAGTCAAAAAAGATAGTATGTCCTTCGAAGGATAAATTCGTAACAGTAAGTATAGAGTCAGATAAAGAGAAATATCGTCCCCGTGATACAGCAAAATTTATATTGAAAACTTTGGACAGCAGCGGTAAACCTGTGACAGGTCAGTTATGTATGGGTATAGCAGATGAGTCAGTCTATGCGGTAGTGAGTGAGACTACTCCTGATATCCAGAAATTCTTCTACGGGAACAGAGAAAACACAATTTATACCTATGGTTCTGACGGCAGTGTTTACGGGCAGTATTATTATAATTATCCCGGCAAGGGAAGATGTAAAGATGAAGTATGTGAAGAAAAATCTACCAGCGCGCCTGCGCCGTCTACTTTAGCAACCGGAGCAGTAGCTCAAAAACAGCCAGAAAGCAATAAATCCATGGTACAGCCTGAATTTACCCGTTCTTATTTCCCCGATACAGCCTATTTCAATCCCAGTATAATAACAGATGAAAAGGGAATGGCAGAAGTTATGGTATCCATGCCTGATACACTGACTACATGGCGTTCTACGGTAAGAGCAGTAAGTAAGGATACAAAGGTAGGGGAGACAACAGAGAAGGTAATAGTAACGAAAGATCTTCTTGCAAGATTGATAACACCCAGATTTTTCACGGAAAGAGATGAGTGTGTAATAACAGGAATAGTTCATAATTACTTGAACTGCGACAAAACAGTGGAGGCAAAACTGGAAATAGAAGGAGGCATTGAGATAGTTGACAGAGCTGAATTTAAAGTGAAGGTTCCTGCTAACGGTTCAACACCTGTAAACTGGAAGATAAAGGTGAAACGTTGCGGAGAGAGTGTAATAAAACTGACAGCTCTCAGTGATGAAGAGTCAGATGCTGTAGAATTGAAAGTGCCCGTATTGCCTCATGGAACAGAGAAGTTTGTAGCATCGGGAGGAAGCACAAAGGATAAGGCAGAAGAGATTCTCATATTGCCGAAAGAAGGAGACAGAGGAAGTGCAAAGTGTGTAATAATTCTTGAACCTTCACTGGCATCATCGGTGTTATCGTCTCTTGATTATCTTGTAGGATATCCCTATGGATGTGTGGAACAGACAATGAGTCGTTTCCTTCCGAATGTAATAGTGACAAAAACCCTTGGAGAACTTGACATATACAATGAGAAAATCAACAAAGATTTACCTGATATGGTAAAGAAGGGATTTGAGATACTCTATAATTTCCACCACAGTGACGGAGGCTGGGGATGGTGGGAGAATGATGATAGTCACCCCTATATGACTGCCTATGTAGTATATGGTCTGAGCCTTGCGAAAGAAGCAGGCTATTCTGTTGATGAGAATAAGTTGAAAGCCGGGAAAGGCTGGTTACGTGAACATTACGGTAAAGAGAAAGATATAAATACGAAAGCCTATATGGCATTTGCCATGACTGTGGCAGGAGAGAACTGTAAAGATCTTCTTTTAAAACTGTATGATAGTCGTGAGAAACTGGATAGTTACGGAAAGGCAGTTTTGACTGTTTCCCTGAGTAAAACGGGTCTTACGAAAGAAGCAAAAGAAATGGTAGATTTACTGGAGAAATCTGCCGACGTATCAGGGACTGTTGCCTGCTGGAGCGGCAAGACGGGTAGTCATGGATGGACAGATAATCAGGTAGAGTGTACATCATACTGTCTTTCTGCCTTACTGAAGGTAAAACCAGAGAGTGTTCTTATCCCGAAGGTAGTGAGATATTTATCTACAAGCCGTAACGGAAATTGCTGGTATTCCACGAAAGATACTGCAGCAGCAGTGATGGCTCTTACAGGATATATAAAGGAAAGCCGTGAGATGAATCCTGATTTTACTGCCAGTGTGTATTTAAACGGTACGAAACTGGATACTGTAAAATTCGGTAAAGAAGATGTAGGAAAACCCGGAAAAGAGATAGATATTCCCTTCGATAAAGGTTTACTGCAGGGAGAAAATAAGGTAAGATTTGAGATGACCGGTAAGGGAGTTCTGTATTATGCTGCATATCTCAAATATTACACAGGTGAAGAAAACGTAAAATCTGCCAGTTCCGGTTTCAGGGTAACAAGGAGTTATTACCTGTTAAAACCCGGTATGAAGGATATAGAGAAGGAGCGAATAAAACTGGGGAGTAACGGAACTATAAGCGTAAAGAGTCAGGATATAATTCAGGTAGAGTTGAATATAACAGGTGCTTCCAATTACGAGTATATCATAATAGAAGACCCGAAGCCGGCGGGATGTGAGTTTGACGAAAAACAGAGGGAGAATGCGTCGGAGTGGAATTACTGGTATGCTCACAGGGAACTAAGGGATGAGAAGATAGCCTATTTCTGTACCTATTATTCATCGGGAACGAGGAAGGTAACATACAGGTTGAGGGCAGAGACTCCGGGAACATTCCATGTGATGCCATGCCGTGCCTGTGCAATGTATACGAAGGAGATAGGCGGGAACAGTGATGAAGTTATAATAGAGATAAAGGAAGAGGTTAATAAGGCAGAGGCGACTACAGTTCCTGTGCCCACAGTTCCTGTATCTGTTCAGGTTCCTGCAGACAGTAAGGACTCAGGAAGGACGTTACTTATGACAGGTGCCGGTGTGATAATTACGTCAGGCCTTGCTCTTTTACTTCTTTTGAGGAATGTCAGGGTGCCGGCTAAATAACTGTTTCAGATGTATGATCACATATTTTTCACAGGGAGATGGAACGAAGGGAGAACTACTTTGTATTTCCGTAAAATAAAAATTTCTTCATTATTTTTTTCTATTCTTACATTTCTTTTAGTTCTCTCTTTGTTTGCCATTTCTGTTATGTTCTTTCCTTATAAACAACCGGTAGTACCTTTAAAAAATAATACAGGTACAGTCAATATAAAAAAGGTATTAATTCTCTGCTCTTTTGGCACAGATTATATGTGGACTGAAAATATGCTTTTCGGAATTGACGATACTTTAAAAAAATCCGGCTTGAATATTGATATTTCTGTCAGGTTTATGGATATGAAAAGGATTCCTTTCAGTGAAGAATATTATTCGAAATTTAAAGATATGCTGGTTGCAGCATATAAAAATATTCATTTTGATGCCATTATGGCCTGTGATAATGATGCGCTGGACTTTCTGAGAAAATACAGGGATGAAATCTTCCCGGAAGTTCCTCTTGTTTTTGTTTCCATTAATGATTTCAATGAAACTATGCTTGATGGCCGTAAAGATATTACGGGAACAGGTGAAAATACTGATTATCGCGGCACAATAGAAATTGCATTAAAGCTCCGGCCGAAAACAAAATATATTCTTGTCATTACTGACGATACTACCAGCGGTATAGTCCATAAAACAACATTACTTCATATTGAACCGTATTTTTCAAAGAAAGTAACATTTCATTATCTGTCCTTCAGTGATTTTACTCCTGAAGAAATGGGACAAAAACTTTCGCATTTGAAAGATGATACAGTTGTTCTTCTTGCCCATTATTTCAGAGATAAATATGGAAATACCTATTCTGTCGAACAGATTACACCTTTTTTGACTTCCTGCTCTTCTGTACCATGTTTTGTAGTTACTGATATTCGTGTAGGTCTGGGAGCACTCGGCGGTAATGTAGTAAGCGGTTATTATCATGGAGAGGCTGCTGCAAATATGGTTGTAGAAATACTTAAGGGAACCGATATAAAATCCATACCTGTAATGCTTAACAGTCATAATAAGTATATGTTTGATTATAAGGTTATGAAGAGATTTAATATCTCTGAAAGGGAACTTCCGGAAGGAAGCATAATTAAAAACAGGCCCGATTTAATATTCGTTAAATATAGAATTCAAGTTATTACTTTAATCATTATATTTTTCATTATATTTTTATTTCTTATTGTTATGGCTCTGGAGATTTTGCGCCGTAAAAAGGTTGAAGATGATTTACGGGAGACTAAAGAAAGTTTTACTGCTTTGTTTGAGGCAATGACTGAAGGTGTTGCCATTCATGAAATCATATATGATGAAAAAGGTATACCATCAGATTATATCATAATTAATGTCAATCCGGCTTATATAAAACACACAGGCATTGCCGTGGCGGATATAATCGGCAAGAAAGCTTCCGAACTTTATGGTACAGGAAGTCCACCTTATTTCAATACCTATAAGGAGGTTACGGAAACAGGTAAGCCTGTGTGCTTTGAAACTTATTTTGAACCAATGAACAAATACTTCAGTATTTCCGTCTTTTCACCGGGTAAAGGTCAATTTGCCACAGTCTTCGAAGATATTACGGAGCGTAAACAGACAGAAGATGCACTCCATAAAAGCGAATCTATATTACAGGAGACTCAGCATCTTGCCAGAATTGGCGGATGGGAATATCAGGTGAAAAATAAAAAGATGTACTGGACGAGTGAAGTTTATAATATTTACGAAGTAGATAAAGATTTTGATCCCAATAAAATTGAGCAGGATATAAAATTTTATGGTCCCGATGATCAGGCAATTATTGAAAGAGCTTTTTACGGAGCAGTTGAACGGGGGGAACCTTATGATCTGGAATTGAAATTTGTGAGTGCCAGAGGAACGAAAAAATGGGTCAGAACTACAGCCATGGCGGAAATGTCATCAGGACATGTGGTACGTGTTTTCGGAAATATTATAGATATTACAGAACACAGGAGACATGAAGAAGAAATACATCGTCTGAATCGCCTTTATGAAGTTTTAAGTCAGGTCAATCAACTGATTATAAGGGTCAATTCCAGAAAGGAACTTTTTGAACAGATCTGTCAGATAGTAGTAGATCGTGGAGGTTTCCATATGTCATGGATTGGTGAAAAGGATATCAATACCAGGTCAGTTATCCCTGTAGCTATGGCAGGTAAGCACCTGGATTATGTCCGCAATATTACTATTTTTTATGACGAGAGACCTGAAGATCCCGGTCCGATCGGCACGGCAATCAGAGAAGAAAAAACCTGTATATGCAATGATTTTTTCCCCGATGCCGGTATATATCCCTGGCGTCAGTTTATGATAGAAGCAGGTATTCGTGCTGCTGCCAGTTTCCCTTTTTATTCTACCGGAACACTCTTCGGTGCTTTGAACATTTATGCTGTCGAGACATATGTTTTTCAGGAGAAAGAAGTATCCCTCCTTGAGGAAGTAGCTATGAGTATTTCTTTCGGCCTTGACAGACTGGAAGGAGAGGTACAGCGAAAACTGGCGGAAGACGAAGTGAAACGATACAGAGACCATCTGGAAGAACTTGTAAAAGAAAGAACAGCAGAACTGATTGAAATAACACGGCAACTGCAGAAGGCAAAAGAGGAAGCGGAAATGGCCAACAGTGCAAAAAGTGAGTTCCTTGCCAGCATGAGCCATGAACTCCGTACTCCTCTGAATGCAATACTGGGTTATGCTCAGTTATTCGGGAAAAGTAAAGAATTAACAGAAGATTATAAAAGAGGCATAAATATTATTGAAAAAAGCGGAAAACACTTACTTGACCTGATTAATGACATACTTGATCTTGCAAAAATAGAGTCAGGAAAAACTGAAGCGGAGAAGCATACTTTTGATCTGATTAATTTACTGAATTTTATTGAAGAGATGATCAGAGTTAAAGCAAAAGAAAAGAAAATATCTTTCTCTGTTGAAATTCCGGTCAATTTACCGCATTTTGTTCTTGGTGATGAAAAAAAATTGAGTCAGGTATTGATTAATCTTCTGAGTAATGCTGTTAAGTTTACTCAGAAAGGACAGGTAACGTTAAGAGTAGAAAAACATGACACAAAAATCCTCTTTTCTGTTGAAGATACGGGAAGCGGTATATTAGAGAAACATGTGGAAGATATATTTTCACCATTCAAGCAACTGTCAGATCATCTCAGAAAAACGGAAGGTACAGGACTCGGTCTTACCATAAGCCAGCATTTTGTAAAAATAATTGGCGGAACCCTGAACGTAGAAAGTGCTTATGGAACAGGAAGCAGATTCTGGTTCGAAATAGACCTGCCTGAAGTACCTTTCTGTCAGATATATGAAACAGACTCAGAGGAGATAATTACAGGATATAAAGGCATGAGGAGAAAGATATTAATTGTAGATGATAAAATTGAAAATAGATTGATGCTGGCTGATCTGTTAAAAAATATCGGATTTGAAGTAAATGAAGCCGAAAATGGACCGAATTGTCTGGAAAAACTGGATGAATTAAAGCCTGACCTGATTTTTATGGATCTTATAATGCCGGAGATGAACGGTTTTGAATGTACTTTGAAAATAAGGGAAAACCGGTCATGGAAAAAAATAAAAATTATTGCTATATCGGCAAGTAAGTTGGAACAGTTTAATTTCGAAATAACAGAATTTGATGATTATCTTGTAAAACCTTTTTTTTATAAAGATTTACTGGAACTGTTAAGGAAACATCTTTTCCTGGAATGGATTTATGAAGAAAAAATTATGTTGCCTTACCGGGAAAAAACAGTTTTGCTTCCATCTGAGGATATAATAAATAGATTATATACTCTTGCTAAAGAAGGAAATGTGAGAGCCATAAGAGAAGAATTAAATAAAGATAACCATGACTATACAGACTTTTACAATAAACTCAAAATTTTGATAGATAATTTTGAAATGGAAAAAATTAAAAAATTATTGAATACATATATGAAGGAATCAGAAAAGGAGGTGAGTGAAAGGGAATGAACTATATAGAAAATTCAAAAATTATGATTATAGATGACCAGCCGTCTAATTTGAGTGTAATGTACGAATATTTAAATGAATTTAATACTTACCTTATGTTAATCCAGAAAGGGCAGGAAGGAATAGAAATTGCAGAACTTAAAAAACCTGATATTATTTTACTCGATATTATAATGCCTGATATGAATGGTTTCGAGGTATGCAGAAAATTAAAAGAAAATAAGAATACTGCAGATATTCCGGTAATATTTATGAGCTGCCTTACTGATACGGATAATATTGTAAAGGGATTTGAATTGGGAGGCATAGATTATATTACAAAACCTGTCCGGAGAGAGGAAATGATAGCAAGGATCTCCACCCATCTGAAGATTTGCCGGACAGAAGAAGCTTTGAAAAAATACAGTGATCATCTTGAAGAGCTTGTAGAAAAAAGAACTGCAGAACTTAAAGATACATGTGAAAAACTTGAACGTGAAGTTGCTGAACACAGAAAGATTGAAGGACAGTTGATTCAGTCTCAGAAGATGGAAGCCATAGGAACTCTTGCAGGTGGCATTGCCCATGACTTTAACAATATCCTTGGTTCTATAATTGGTTATACGGAACTGGCACTTTTTGAGATTTCCGAAGAACATATTATTTATCAATACCTGTCACAGGTACTGAAAGCAGGTGACCGTGCAAAGGAACTGGTAGCACAGATTCTTACCTTCAGCCGGAGGACTGACCAGAAGAGAAAACTATTAAACATAATACCTGTTATAAAAGAGGCTATTAAATTACTCAGAGCATCATTACCTGCCACTATTGAGATAAAACAGGACATTAGAGGAGAACAGACTGTACTTATGGCAGATCCGACTCAAATACATCAGATAATTCTGAACCTCTGCACCAACGGAGCCCATGCCATGAAAGAACGGGGAGGAATACTGGATATAAAGCTTGTCGATGTCGATATTTTCCCTGAAGATTTACCTTTTTACACTGATATTAAAGCAGGGTCTTATGTAAAACTTACTGTAAGTGATACAGGACATGGAATAAAACGTGAAGTCCTGGAAAGAATTTTTGAACCTTATTTTACTACAAAAGAAACAGGCGAAGGAACAGGACTCGGACTGTCTGTTGTTCATGGTATTGTTACAGGTTACGGAGGTAATATTAAAGTATACAGCGAACCGGGAAAAGGTACGGAATTTCAGGTATTACTTCCAAGAATTAAAACTGATGAAGATATTACTCATGAAAAATTAGAAACAATACCTGGAGGTACAGGTACCATACTTGTTGTTGACGATGAAGAAGCTATTGTAAATATTATGAAATCTATGTTGAAACGTCTGGGATATGAAGTTATTACTGAAATAGACTCTATTAAAGCACTGGAGATATTCAGGAATGCTCCCCACCATTTTGATCTTGTCATTACGGATTTGACTATGCCACATATGACAGGGAGAGAGCTTGCGAAAGAAATTATGTGTATCAGAACCGATATTCCTGTAATTCTCACGACAGGTTTTTCGGATACCATCAATCCTGAAGATACAAAAGATACCGGTATCAAGGAATTATTATTAAAACCTGTTACTATAAGAAATCTGGCTAAAACTGTAAAGAAGTTATTAGGAATGGAAATTTATAAATAGTCTCTTTCCTCGTGTCACGCGTCACGCGTTACACGTCACGATTTAATATATTTGAGATAGTTATTTAATTGTCATTCCTTATCACATTGACGCATGATCTGAATCATACGTCAATGTAAATTATTATGCAGAAGCTTTAATTTCAGACGTGCAGTTAGGGCATTTTGTTGCTTTTATTGGAATCTTGGAGTAGCAGTAGATACATTCTTTTGTATCAGCCGGAGGGGGAGCCTGCTCTTTTTCTCTTTTTATAGAGTTTACTACTTTTATCATGATAAATACGGCAAAAGCTACAATCAGGAATTCTATTATAGTATTAATAAACAGACCATATTTTAATACAGGTATCCCGGCTTTTGTGGCTTCATCAAGAGTTGCACAGGCAGTACCGGATAGATTGATAAAAAGATTTGAAAAATTTACTTTTCCCAGCAGAAGGCCTATTGGTGGCATAATTACATCTGCTACAAGGGAATTTACGATTTTACCGAAAGCTCCTCCTATAATGATACCGACTGCCATATCCATTACATTTCCCCTCATAATGAATTCTTTGAATTCTTTATACATGTTTATTCTTTTCCTTTCTTTCCCGGTTTATCAGTGCTATATTATTCAGCAACTGAGAAATAAATTTGATTTTAAACTATGAAAAAATATTCTATTTTTTTGGTTTTTATCCTTTTTTATGTATAATTTGTATATTTTAAAATTTTATAAAATCATGCCAGAAAACCTGGTCCCTGTGGGCCAGGTCATTGATATATATCTGTTACAGGACAGGACAAAAAGAATTTTGTAAATTATAAAGCTCTTCTCTTCTGTCATCAAATACATTATTGTATTCTGTAATTTTTTTATTGAGAGCTTCAGATAAATTTATTTCAATACTCATTGCTTCTTCTTTATCAGGACTGGCCTGTATAAGAATTTCTCCCTTTGTATTTACGATCTGGCTCATACCTATAAAAGTAAGTTTTTCTCCTTCTTTTTCTTCTGAACCTGTGCGATTGGCAGTAATGGTGAAAATCCTGTTTTCAATAGAGCGAACTCTCATCGCAAGAGGGCAGTGAGGAAGTACAAGATTGGCAGGCTGACATATTATCTCTGCTCCTTTCAGAGCAAGACTTCTGCATACTTCAGGAAATATCCAGTCAAAACATATCATTACACCTATTTTACCTATACTGGTATTGTAAACAGGGAAATGGGTATTACCCTTTGAAAAAACAAGTTTTTCTTTATAAAAGAGATGGGCTTTTTTATAAACACTGATTTCTCTGTCAGGTGATATAAATACAGAAGAGTTATAAAAATATCCATCCCATGCTTCTGCCAGCCCTGCTACAATAAAGACCTTCTTTTTTTCTGCCACTTCAATCAGGGTTTTTACTGTTTTCCCGTGAAAGGCAGATTCTGCAAGTTGCTCAAGTTCACTTTTTTCTGTAAAAAAATAACCGGTATTAAACAGTTCAGGAAGAACTATCAGGTCTGCATCAATGGTTTCAATCATTTCCAGTGAACGGGATAGATTTTTCTGTACTTCTCCAAATACAGGCGATGTTTGTAGGAATCCAACTTTAATCTTCATATTTACTCCATTTTCTATATTTTTATTATTTACTATACTTTTACACTTTTTCATAATTTCCTTGTTTTTACTGACTTTATAGTTAAACAGGTTCTGAGTTCTGGGTTTTAAAACTTCTTTTCACAGTTCCTACCTCTTCACTCTTCATTCTTCACTACTCACCCTGTTAAATTGTTTCACCTGTGAGTTCATATTTAGAATAAATCCTGTAATATTCGCCTTTTTGAGTTATTAACTCACTGTGTTTGCCTTTTTCAACTACTTCCCCGTCTCTCAGGACAAATATAATGTCTGCCCTTTCCAGAGTGGATGTTCTGTGCGATACTACAAAAACTCTCATGGCAGGTAATATATTATAAATATTATCCCAGAGAGATTTTTCAGTTTCAGCATCAAGATGAGCAGTGGAATCGTCAAGGACTAAAATTTCAGGTCTGCCGGCAAGGGCTCTCGCTATACTTATTCTCTGTTTCTGCCCTCCAGATACTGTCATACCACGGAGACCGATAGATGTATTAAAGCCGTTTGTAAAATCCTTTACTTCTTCTGTAAGGCGGGCTATATCAGAACATAAATATATATTATTTTCATCTATCCAGTCTCTCCCGAATTTTATATTATTGCTTACAGTATCGGTAAATAATAGAGGTTCCTGAGATACATATCCGATTTTTTTTCTTAATTTTGACAGATCCCATTTTTTAAAATTTATGTAATCCAGTGATATTTCTCCCCCGGGAGGATCAAAAAATCTGCATATAAGTTCCAGAAGCGATGATTTCCCGCTTCCTACTTCTCCGACTATGGCAATCATCCTGTGAGATTCTGTGTCAAAGGTTATATTATTCAATACACATCTTGTGTCTTTATATAAGGTGACATTATTGAATATAACCCTTCCTTGCTCATTTTCAGGACATTCCGGCACTTCCGGTGATTTGATATTACATGTATATTCTTCAAGTTCTCTTATTCTTTTGATTGATACTGCAGCTCTTCTGTATCCTACGAGAAGGTTGCTTATATCAAACATTGGCCATATGAGATGACCGATATAATAATCGAATGCTACAAATTCTCCTACAGTAAGGTTTCCTTTTATAACAAGCCAGCCTCCAGTGAGAAGTACAAGGACCTGTGTTAACTGCCAGAAATGATGGTAAAGAGAATGCACGAAAATGTGACCTTTTTCCGCACTTATTTCTGCCTCCACTCTTTTATCTGCTACAGAAGCAAATTTCTCTGCCTGTCTCTGTTCTTTACAATAGGCCTGTATGATGCGAATGCCCGAAAAACATGTCTCTATTGTCTCATTTACCACTGAGATTCTTTTTTGAAGCTCTTTAAACCTTGTAGTAAGTGCGTCCCTGGTTTTAGTGAAAATGATTATCTGTAAAGGGAGAGGTATGAACGCAACTATAGCAAGCCAGGGATTTATCATAAACATGGCTATAATGGAAAAAATTATGCGTAACATAGATTCACAGGAACGAAATACACCTGAACAGGCAAACCAGCTTAATTTACTTCCCACATCATCTGTAAGCCTGGTAAGGAGATCGCCTGTTCTGAACTTTGTATAAAAGGACTGATCCAGTTTTATAATCCTTTCAAAGGTTTTCTGTCTGTACTGCCATTCCAGTTCCAGATTGGTAAGAGCCCGTTTGTTGGCGTTTAAAGCTGTAAGGAAAAAATTTATCAGACTCAGAGAAAATAATATAAGTATAGAATGAATGATTGACGTCATTGATAAATTTTTCTGCATACCGTCTATTATCGTTATAAATGTATATGGTATCACTGCAGATACAATCGCCACCAGTATGGACAGTACAAGTATCGTAATCAATCTTTTCTTTAAAGGACGATAAAATTTATAGAGCCATAATATATTTTTTTTGAATTCATCTGTATCCAGTATGGCGGTCATTATTCGCGATGTGTAGAACCTTGCCGTATAACGCATAATTTCACCTTTTTTATCAGTGAGCAGTGAATGGTGAGTAGTGAGTAGAAGCTGTTTCCCACGATCACTGATACCTGCTCACTGCCCCTGCCTGTATATTGTATAAATGCCAGTAAATTCCCTTTAGAGACAGTAATTCTTTATGACTTCCCTTTTCTTTAATAGTTCCGTCTTTAATAACAAATATGATGTCACTCTCTATGATTGTCTGTAACCTGTGGGCAATTATGATGGAAGTTCTGCCTTTCAGAAGTTCTGTGACAGCATTCTGCAGTTTTTTTTCTGTCAGAGGATCCACTGATGATGTTGCCTCATCAAGTACCAGTATATCTCTGTCAAATACAAGAGCCCTTGCAAAACTTAAAAGCTGTCTTTCTCCCATAGACATATTACTTCCATGTTCCGATAATCCGGTGTTTAAACCATCAGGGAACCTGTCTATTAAATCTTTTGCATTGATTGTTTCAAGGGCTTTTATGACCTGTTCTTCCCCTATAGAGTTCTCTTCAAGTCTGAGATTGTCCAGAATGGTGCCGTGGAAGAGAATAATATCCTGCAGAACAAGGCCGAGACGCTTTCGTAATATGTGCAGAGGAATTGTACTTATATCAATGCCATCAATAAATATGTGCCCCTTCTGCGGTTCATAAAATCTGAACAGAAGATTTGCAAGGGTTGTTTTTCCTCCTCCAGTAGGGCCTACTATGGCAAGCCTCTGGCCTTCCGGTAAAAAAAAGGATATATCTTTTAAAATCCATTCTTCATCTTTATAAGCAAACCAGACATTTTTAAATTCTATCCCTTTTCTTTCAGAAAGAAATGGCGAATTGTCAGAATCTTCATATCCTGTAAGAGGTATTGCCTGTAAATCATTGATACGTTTTGCTCCGCCGAAGGCTTTCTGTATGACATTTATTTGATCGCTTAAATGAAAAATAGGACCGAAAAATCTATAAATATATCCCAGAAAAGCAACGAGAGTACCGACAGTCAGCTCATCAGGGCGTTCTATAACCCATTTACCTCCGATACCCAGAATCAGCGAGATGGCGACAGTACTGATTAAAAATATTGTATTGCCGAAATAGGTACTCATTACATGACCGGGATATTCTATATCCACTCTGGATTTATTTACCATGTCCATTTTTCTGATTACATTTTCTTCCTGATCGAAAACCTGGACAACCCTGGAACCTTTCAGATATTCTTCAAGAAACCCGTATATTTCTGCAGTCTTTTTCCTCACTTCTATAAATACAGGAACAATTTTCCCGTTGAAATAAAAAATGGATATAATTACAAATGGTGATAGAGATAGTAATATGAGTGTCAATTTGAAACTTATGGAAAACATAATTACAATCATACCGGCCATCATAATTACATCAGAAATAATAATTACTATAGTATTTGTAAATAATGCTCTTAATGATTCCGTATCACTTTCCACTCTTGAAAGTAACTGTCCTACGGGATTACTGTCAAAAAAACGCTGATTCATGCCTGTAAGATGTGAAAATACGTCAATTCTTATCTGTTTTATGATTTTCTGACCTGCTATTTCTATGTTTACTCTCTGAAAATAGCTGATTACAAAGGAAATAATCAGAACCAGAAAATAGATTATTGCCAGTTTATAAAGACCATAAAGATCTTTATTGACAAATTCCACATCTATGGCATGACGTATCAACAGAGGCCCTGCCAGAGATAACAGAGAAGAACAGAGAAGAAGTGCTCCGCAGAAAAGCAGCACCCATCTGTAAGGATATACCCTTGGAAGGAGTTTTTTTAATATGTTCCAGTCTATTTTATTTTTTCTATAATCCTGTTCATCATAATGTTTCATAAGTGAATAATATCTGTTGCATTTTTTTATAATGTTTTTGTTTTTAATGGTTTTATAGTTAAACAGGTTCCGGGTTTTAATCTTTCTGACCCAACACCTGACACATAAAAATTGAATAAGATTATTTTTTTATAGTTTTTAAAATCTGCAAAAGTATAAATTTTTACAGTTAGTTTTTCATAAACATTATAACTCTACAGGGATTAACTGTCTACAGCCCTGTAATAATAACGTTTTATATGGATTGCGTTTTTTACGACAGGTAAATTCACCTTTACTGAAAATTATAGTTAATG
>CAYSLJ010000141.1:0-7882 GCA_964431735.1 uncultured Synergistia bacterium
TTACGCGTCACGCGTCACGAGAGCATATATTTATTATTTATGCTCACCTCAGTAATAGTATTTAATGACATTTATTATGTAATTTTCATAAAATCTGACTGCTGATAGCTGAACGCTTACAATTTATAAACAATAGATGAAGATCTTCCGTTTTTATAATCTATTTTCACCTGAAAAAATTTAGCATCCGGTTGTCTCTTCAAATTACATTTAAAAGGAAAATTTGTTACTGTTTCACTCTGTAGTTCTTCTTTGCTGGCATTCAGAAGAATATAATGAACCTGAGAAATAGAATTATCTGATTTTTCACTCAAAGATGTACTGAAAAGACCATCAGAAGTAATTTTCATACGCATATTAGGCGGTAATGTCTGAGGTGCATCAGACGGAAAATCAGGCACAGAAAGCACAGGCGGTTCATAATAGGTGGGGCTATAGGTTTCTTCATAATATGGCTCAGGTGTATTCCTTGGCGGTGGAACATATGTAACCTTCGGAGTAGACTTTGGAGTAGGTTTGGGAGTCACTTTCGGCTTTTCACTATAGGAAACACTTACTTTAGGAGCAGGCACTGGAGTGGGAGCGGGATATTCAATAGTACTTGCATAGTATCGATTTTCATTAAAAGCCGGACCGGGTACACTGGGTTTATCAGTTGAATAAGAAAAGTCTTTATCTATAGAGCTTGCAGAAGCGAGAGTAAATTCTTTCGGTATTGACGTATAAAGCTGATTGATATCACTTATAAAAGCAGGATCGTTATATGATAGTTCTCTTACTGTATCCTGCAGAATGGACGGACTTATGGGGCCTCCTTCATAATCACTGTGTTCAATGGCTTTCATATAAATTCTTTCCAGAGCATAACCTTTCCCATATGGTACAGCATATCTTGGCTGTAATCCCTGTGTTATAAGTAAATTATCCCTGAGAAGTGAGAGCCACCAGTAAGCCAGAGTAGTCCTGCTTCCGTTCGCTCCGCGAAATTTTTTTGCCATATTTCCGTCAACTGTTACTATAGTATTTTTACCGGAAGGATCAACAGACTGAATGACTACTTCTCCTCCATTATAACCTACAACAAAGGATTCCGGTGAATTTTTTCCGCTGTTCAGAAGGTAGTTCAATCTATCTGCTATTATTTTTGCTCTGTCATAAGGTGTCAGTTTACCTGCCTTATCTGTTATAGACATAAGTGTCATTCCTGAAAATGTAACAAGACCTTTACCGTCATAATATTTATAATCAAAATAATCTTCACCTGTTGCAACTGAAAAGGAACAGAGTAATAACAATAAAATCAAATGAAATGTTAATATTTTCACAGAAACCATCTCCTTTATAAGGTTTTTTATAATGTTCTAATATAATTTAGGCGGATTTTTTTCAAAATTTTTCCATACTCCTTTGCATAGATAAATACATATGAAATTTCAGTGGCCAGTCCCTTCCACTATCTAATTCCGTAAAATTGTATAACAGCAAGACCTTTCCTTGACTGTTCCGCAAGTTCAGAATCAGGATCAATATCTATAACCTTTTTAAAATAACTGGAAGCTTCTTTAAATTTACCTGCTTTAAGATATATGAGTCCCAGTCCATAGTAAGGATCAACATAATCAGATTTAAGTTTTATAGATATTAAATATTCTTTCACAGCACCTTCCATATTTTCTTTTTTATAGTATGCCCTGCCAAGATTGTAATGAACATAAGCATCTAGAGGATCAATCTCAATAGCTTTTTTATATTCTTTTATGGCATCATCGTAATGATCCTGATATGCATACACCCTGCCGAGATTATAATGGACATAATATATATCAGGATCTAATTTAATAGATTTTTTATAATGTTCTATGGCAGAAGAAAAATCTTTTTTTAATACATAATAATTAGCCTTTGTATAATAATTCAAAGGATCATTCGGGTCTAATTTTATGGCTTTATTTATGTCGGCACGAACTTCATCAAGTTTTTTATTTTTTATTATATAAATATCAGATTTGCCACGTAGTCCTTCTACGGAATTCTTATCCAGTTCCAGAGATTTTTTGAACCATTTAAGGGCTATGTCATAATCTTCTTTCCTTTTATAGCACTCCCCTATGCCGTTAGTGGCATCTATATTATTGGGATTATCTTCAAGTATCTTTTTATATTCTTCTATAGCCTTATCATATTTTCTACCTGTAATATATACGTCAGCCATTTCCAGCCTTGCCTGATGGTAATCATCCTGAACCTTGAGAGCCAGGGTAAACCATTTCATAGCATTTGTATAGTCTTTCTTTTTCTTATAGGCGACCCCTATTTTTACTCGAACCGGTACACTATTAGGTTCAAGTTCCAGTAACTTTTCATATTTACCTATTGCTTCTTTATAATTTTTCAGAACAAAATAGGAATCTCCCAGACCATTAATGGCTTCAGGATTATCTTCATTTATTACAAGTACCTTTTTATACCATATCTGAGCATTAAAAACATCTTTTTTTGCAAGGAAAAGTCTTGCCATATTCAGATGTGTTGTTTCGTCATCTTTATCAATATCCAGAGCCCTTTCAAAAGACAGTTTTGCTTTATCATATTCTTTTTGCTTCAAATAAGTTTCACCGATTCCCCTGTGGGCTTTTAACGAATCACCGTTGAGATTTATTACTTCCTGATATTTTTTTATAGCACTATTATAATCTTCTTTTTTATAAAATTCTCTTGCTTCGTCACATAGAATATCTGCTTTTCTGTCTGTGTAATAACTGTTGCCGGTAAAATATATAATAGCAATTATGACTGATAAAATTATAACATAAAAAGAAATATTCATAATTTTCTGTACATTTTTCCCTTTCTTAACAGGTGAAAGGGTAAATTCCGTATGACCGTCAGCAAGTTTAAAATCTTTCGAAAACTCATCAATGGTAAGGGTTTCCCTGACAGGTTCTCCAGGTTCAGGAGGAGGAACTTTTTTAAGAGAATCTTCTGATTTAGCGGGAGGAAGCATTTTCATCTCTGTTTTTCTGCATAATAAAAGGGCTTTCTTCATATCTGCTGCGCTCTGGTATCTATCTTCTATTCTCATAGAAATTGCCTTCATTATTGCTTTTTCCAGTTCTGACGGATTCTGGCTTATAGGAGGGAAATTAAAGGGAACATTTTGCTGGGGATCTCTATCTGTCATAAGATAATAAAGGGTTACTCCAAGGGAATAAATATCTGACACAGGATAGGCAAGTCCCTGGTATTGCTCCGGTGAAGCGAACCCCGGCGTTCCTGTTATAGTTCCTGTTTTTTTCGGCTGTAATATTTTTGCAAGACCAAAATCTACAAGCATAATGTTTTCCTGAGGATCTATCATTATATTTGAAGGTTTTATATCTCTGAATACAATTGGATCCGGCTTATGTTCATGAAGATAAATTAAAAGATTACAGATCTGAACACCTAAATCTATTACATCTCCTTCCGAGTATCTACCCTTTTCTGCCATAATCTCCATAAGATTTTTACCTTTTACATAATCCATAACAAGATAATAACAGTTTTTCTCAATAAAATAATCTATTATGCGGGGGATATTATTATGTTCAAGTGTTACCAGAATATGGGCTTCATTCTGAAAGCGCCTTATGGCTTCCTGTCTTTCCTGATCATCGGAAAAATTATCAAGCATTTCTTTTACTGCACAATCTCTTTTATGAAGCCAGTCTTCTGCAAGATAGACTGACCCCATGCCTCCTTTACCAAGAGTACCTTTTATTTTATATCTTCCTTTAAGCTCATCTCCGACAGATAACGGCATTGGTTATCAGTTATCAGTTATCAGCTATCAGTTATCAGCTATATTACTTATTACCGAAACAGATAAAAGAGTATCAAAAAAAATATAGTAAGCATTCAGCTATCAGCAGTCAGCTTTTACAGAAATTACATAATAAATGTCGTTAAATATTTTTTCAGACTGATTTATACAGTCAGGTTTTGTAAGTTTTAGCTGTTAGCTGATAGCCAAATGCTGAACGCTTACAAAATATAAAGAATAAATAGTGAGTTAATACTACTCACGACTCACCATTCACTGAATAATCTTAAATGGTTACTTATTTATCTGGAGCGGGACTTAGAAGTAATATTCACTTTTCACTTTTCACTTTTCACTGATCCCTGTTACTTCACATCCTTTCTTTTCTGAAAAAAACATGTGAGAACTAAAAATATTATAAACAAAAACGAAAGTACAGTAAAATGTTTTTGAATATTTATATCAAAAGTTTCTTCCAGTAAATCTTTCATATGTCCTGGCAGTATGTCATTCAGGCTTACAAGGCATCCGAGTAATCCGACAGACCAGCGACTCACTATAAAATTCGAGATAAACTTGCTCAATTTATCCATGTTTTCAAATGGTATTATGGCACCGGAAAATATAAGCTGTGGTATTAAAAGTATGGGAACAATACTGGTTGCCTTGTCTACAGTAGAAACTACGGAAGAAACAAGAAGGCCCATTCCCACTCCTGTAAGAGAAGTAAGAAAAATGCAACAGTACATATCTGCATAAAACATCAAACTCCCGTTATCTGGGAATTTAACTCCCATTACGACTATACCGAGCAGTATAGCACATTGTATGAAACATATAAGGGATAAAATGACAAACTTGGACATTACATACGGTATGACCTGGAGATTTATCATTCTTTCCCTTTCATAGATAACATGTTCTTTTATAATTTCCCTTGCTGCATTTGATGTTCCGAACCAGACAGAAACACAGATCAAAAAAAATATAAGTGTAAGGGCTGCGTTTCCGTCACCTATTTTAGGATCGTCATTGAATATATCTCTTTTAAATACCAGTGCCAGAAGAATTGCTATAATAGGAGCCTGAAGGATTACTATGGCAAGGTTTCTTATATCCTTGAGCATAATCTCATAGTATCTGCTGGACAGTATAAAAAACTGCCTCATTGATGAGGCTCCCCTGTGGGATATTTCTTTATGAGTCAGAAGCTGGGTTGTCTTTGACTGCAACATATCTGTCTCTTCCAGTCTCTCAAGAAGGCCTTCTTTATAACAGGAAGACATTTTAAATCTCTCTGCCCATTCCTTCGGACTTCCCTGTGTTTCAATTAAATTATAGATTTCCGTGAAATCATTTACATGAAAATAAGAAAAAGCCTCCTCAGGCGATCCAAAAAATACCAGGTGTCCCCCTCTTGCAAGGAAGATAATCCTGTCACAGAATTTTACGTTTTTGGTAACATGTGTAACCAGTACAATGGTTCTTCCCTGATCGGCAAGTTTTCTCAACAGAGCCATCATTCTTGTTTCAGTGGCAGGATCTAACCCTGACGTAGGTTCATCAAGGAAAAACAGATCAGGTTTCGTAAGGAGTTCCACGCCAATACTTACCCTTTTCCTCTGGCCGCCGCTCAATTTTTTTATCTGCGTATATTTCCTCTCTTCCAGTTCTATTTCTTTAAGCACGAGCTCTATAATATTATCTATTTCTTCTTTTTTCGTATCTTCAGGCAATCGTAAAGATGCGGCATAATATAAAGCTTTATAAACATCCAGTTCTTCATGAACTATATCATCCTGGGGAACATATCCGAGACGGCTCCTGAAAAAATCCATTTTATCATAAAAATTTTCCCCGTTTATAAACACGTATCCCTCGTCTTTAGGATAAACTCCGCTCAGAGTCTTTAAAAGAGTAGATTTTCCAGCACCGCTTGTACCTACAATGGCTACGAATTCACATGGATGAATGGAGAGAGAAATATCATTCAATATGGTTTTGTTTTCCGAAACGGTTCTTGTTAAATTCCTGGCATCCAGCCTCAATCTTCCCTCTTCACATAGGTTTTTTATACATGTTCCGTCAAAAAGAAGTTTATATTTGCCTATCTGTATGACATCACCTTTATGAAGTTCTTTTTTTTCCGTCTCTATTCCATTTACATAAAGGCCGTTTCTACTGTTATTATCCTGAATAAAAAAAATGCCTTCACAAGAAGTATAAACTGTAGCATGACTCCATGAGACCTGTACATGGTTTAAATAAATATCACTGTCCGGATTTCTTCCTATATTGATTTTACCTGCAGAAGAAGGTAAGCATGAAGTAAAGGCAGATAAAAATTCAAATTCCGCATCTCCAATAGAAATTATGTCTCCTGATTGTAATTTCTGCCTCTTTATCCTCTGTCCGTTTACAAAAATACCGTTTGTACTGTTATTATCGTGAACAAAATAATTTTCTTCCGATGATATTATCATAGCATGAATACCTGATATAAATTTATCTCTTTCTACTATCACATCACAGTCAGGATAACAGCCGATTTTAATAGTTTTATTGGCAAGCTCAATAACTGTTTTATCTGATTGACCTTTACGAAGTGTTAATCTGGCATTCATAATATTATATTATAACACAAAGATTTTCTTATGTATATTTCATAGTAGATAGTGTTTTTTTATGACAGGTAGATTCACTTTTACTGGAATAAGTAAAATCGATTTTTTTTCACTTTTCACTCTGAATATTCTGTGATAAATTTCTTTTTCCATTGTATATAAAATCACCTGTCATTTTTAAACGCAATCATTACTGACCTGAGCATAAGCATGTAATAAAAATTTTCCTCCCGTCACTGGTCACTCGTTACGTGTTACGAGAGTTTATATATTATTTATGCTCACCTCAGTAGAACATTATTCACTTTTAATTTTTCATTACTCACTGCTCACTTTTCACTCCTTTCTGAATCTATATTTTAAACATAGAAAGGATTTTAAATTTAACATATAGAATTATTGAAGTTACTAGGGGGTGGCTTTATGCCCGTATTTTGTAATAGCTGCGGCGGCCCTAATAACGATGAAGCCCGTTTCTGCAGCAATTGTGGCAATCAAATTACAAAGGTAAGCATTACTCTTTCGACAGAAACAGTACTTGACAGAAGATATAAAATCATTGAATTAATAAAAGCAGGCGGAATGGGAGCTGTTTATAAAGCAGTAGACAACAGACTTGACGAACCGTGTGCTGTCAAAGAAATGTTCAGTAATTACACGACCATAGAAGATCTGGACTATGCGGAAAAAAGATTTTATCAGGAAGCAAAAACCCTTGCAAAACTCAGACATATTAATCTTCCAAGGGTTATAGATCATTTTAAACATCAGGGTAAATTTTATCTCGTTATGGATTTTATAGAAGGAGAAGATCTGGAAGCAATATTAAAAAAAGAAGGCAAAGGAGGACTTCCTGAAAAAAGAGTTGTAGAATATTCGATACAAATTCTTGATGTCCTTGCATACCTTCATAATCAACCTTCTCCTATAGTGTACAGGGATTTGAAACCTCCGAATATTATGATTCAGCGCAATGACGGCAAGGTTATGCTCATAGATTTCGGTATAGCAAGAACTGTTCAACCGGGGTCAGTAACTAAAAAAACAAGTGTCGGTACAGAAGGTTACATTGCACCTGAACAGTATGTAGGGAAACCTGAACCGAGAAGTGACATATATTCACTCGGTGCTACCATGCATCATCTACTTACGGGAATGGAACCAATGATTCCCTTTCATTTTACACCTGCAAATAAAATAAATCCTCTCATAAGTGAAAGATTAAACAACTTCATAATGAAAGCCCTTCAGATGAAAGCTGAAGACAGATTTTCTACAGCAGAGGAAATGAAAAAAATCCTCGAGGAAACATTAACTTCCGATGTACAGGCAGGTCATTCTAACAGTCTGGCAATCGGGGTATCTCCAAAAATAACAGTTGTATCACAGCCTGAACCTGTCTACAGAACACTTCCGAGAGCTGAAGAACCTGTCTACAGAACACTTCCGAGAGCTG
>CAYSLJ010000141.1:7982-17991 GCA_964431735.1 uncultured Synergistia bacterium
TTCCGAGAGCTGAAGAACCTGTCTACAGAACACTTCCGAGAGCTGAAGAACCTGTTTACAGAACACTTCCTCAGAAACCACAGGAAGTGCCGGAAGGAATGATATTAATACCTGAAGGAGAATTTATCCTGGGGAGCGACGGAGGAGATGCTTCATGTAGACCCCAGCAGAAGGTTTATCTGCCTGCTTTCTATATAGATAAATACCCTGTTTCCCATCTCATGTACAGAAAATTTGTAAGGGAAACAAATCATAAAATACCTTTTATGGAAGAAAAAGAATTTAAAGATTACTGCTGGACCAAAGAAAAAAACTATCCTCCCGGTAAAGCAAATCAACCGGTAGTCCTTGTAAGCTGGTATGATGCCTATGCCTATGCAAAATGGGCCGGTAAAAGACTGCCATGGGAACTGGAATGGGAAAAAGCTGCAAGGGGAACTGACGGAAGAATGTATCCCTGGGGAGACAAATGGGAAATAGGCAAGGCGAACTGCCTTACAGGAGGTATAGGTTCAACGAGCCCCAGAGAGATGTTTCCTATGGATAAAAGTGTTTACGGTGTCATGGAAATGGCCGGTAATGTAAAGGAATGGACAGGTGATTATTTTTATCCCTATCCCTATAAAGGCCCTTATAAAAAAGGAAAAATGATAACAATAAGGGGAGGAAGCTGGAGTGAAAATCCGAATTTCCTGACAGTTTATCTGAGAAGCAGAAATTTACCTCATTTTAAATATAATAATCTTGGCTTCAGATGTGCCATGGATGTGAACAGTAGTCAGTAAAAAGTTAATGGTAAAAAGTAATATAACCTGTATTTTATAACTGATATAAACTGATAACTGGTCACTGATAAATAAGGAGGCTATGAAAATGTATAATATGCTTGTAATAAATCCCGGTTCTACATCTACCAAAATATCCTATTTCAGTGATGAAGAAGAAATTTTCACGGAAAATATTGTACATACACGGGAAGAACTGAAAACTTTTCATAAAATGTTTGAGCAATTCGATTACAGATATGACCTTATAATAAAATTCATGGAAGAAAAAAATATAAGGCCTGAAGAGCTTCATGCTGTAGTGGCAAGAGGTGGACTCATGAAACCGGTTCCTGCCGGAACTTATAATATAGACGAAGCTATGACAGGTGATTTACTGGATAAAAGTGAAGAAAGATGGGGTTTTGAGCATGCCGCAAACCTTGCTGCACCCATAGCATATAAAATTGCCACTTCTCATGGTATACCTTCTTTTATAGTAGACCCTATAACTGTAAGTGAACTGCCTCCTGTTGCCAGAATTTCAGGAGTACCGGAAATAGAATACAGAAGTACCCTTCATGCTCTCAACCTGAGAGCAGTAGGAAGACTTGTAGCACAGGAATATTTAAATAAGAAATTTGATGAAGTGAATATGATAGGTACCCATATGGGTGGAGGTATATCAGTGGCGGCCTTCAATCATGGCAAAGCTGTAGATGTTAACATGGGTGCTCTTGGTTATGGCCCTTTCTCTCCCCAGAGAGCGGGAACACTTGCCATTATAGATGTTATGAGGCTGTGCTTTTCCGGCAAATATACGCAGAAGGATCTTATGAAAAAATTTATGAAAGAAAGCGGCCTTACAGGGTATCTGGGAACAGATGATGCAATAGAAATAGAAAAAAGGATAAGTAAGGGAGAGGAAAAAGCAAAACTGGTCTATGAAGCTATGGCTTACGGGACAGCAAAAGAAATAGCTTCTATGGCAGCAGTTCTTAAAGGTTCTGTAGACGGAATTTTTATAACAGGAGGACTTGCAAATTCAAAGATGGTTGTAGAAAACATAAAAGACATGGTAGGATTCATAGGAAAAGTTTTCGTATATCCCAGCCAGAATGAGATGCATGCCCTTGCACTGGGTGCTCTCAGGGTTTTAAAAGGAGAAGAAAAAGCTTTAACATATTAGTATTCGGCATGTCAGCAGTCAGCATGTCAGATAAAAATGGTGAAATGCTGAAACGCTAAAGAAGGAGATTATAAAAATGGTGAAAGATTTCAAAGATATAATAAACAATGTAAAAGATAAAGACCTTAAAACAGTTGTCGTTGTAAAAGCAGAAGATAAAGAAATATTACTGGCTATTACAGAAGCAAAGGATATAGCGAAATTTATTCTTGTAGGAGACGAACACAGGATAAAATCCATTGCAGAAGAGCATAAATATGATATTTCATCTGTAACGATTGTAAATTATAGTAATGAAAAACAGGCTCTACTTGAAAGCTTAAAACTTGTAAGAAACGGTTCCGCTCATATAGTTATGAAAGGGAAACTGTCAACTGGAAATTTACTTAAAGGCATACTGGATAAAGAAACAGGTCTCAGAGGAGACAGAATCCTGAGCCACTGTCTTGTATGTAAAATATCAAAATATGACAGATTTATGTTTGTAACAGACGGCGGTATGAATATAACCCCCGATATTAAAATGAAGATTGACATATTAAATAACGCCATTGAGCTGGCCAATAATTTTGGCATAGAAAAACCGAATGTTGCCGTTCTTTCCTTTGTAGAGACAATAAATGTTGACATGGGAGAAACAATAGACGGAGCAGTATTATCTAAAATGGCCCAGAGAGGACAGATAAAGAACTGTGTAATAGATGGCCCTCTCGCCATGGATCTGGCATTATCTTCGGAATCTGCTGAAATTAAAGGGGTAAGTTCTCCTGTAGCAGGAAAGACCGATATATTCCTTGTGCCCAACATAAGTGCCGGAAATATGATCGGGAAAACCCTTATGTATACGGCAGAAGGAGAATTTGGCGGTATTATCCTGGGTGCAAAGGCTCCTGTTGTAATGTTATCAAGGTCTGATCCTGCATCAATAAGATTGAACTCCATAGCCCTCGGTGTTATGATGTGTAAATAAAGAGGATTTTAACTGTTATGTGTTGAATATTAAGGAAAGGCAAGAAAATTATGTAGGGGGGACAATATATGCTAGGTAATATCAAAGACATGGTGTTAGGACGCAGTCAGGGCGCCTTTTATAACCCCAATCAATATGATCTGGATAAAGAATTTGAAAAATATCGTAATGTTGTAGAAAAAAGTACAGGTAAACTGGATACAAATGCCATATTCAGGCTGGGCAGACTGTATCAGGAACAGGATAATGTTCAACTGGCTTTTGAAAATTACGAAAAAGCTCTGAGTATAGATCCCAGTAAATCGGAAATACATTATAATCTTGGAAATCTTTATTTCAGAGAAGGTCAATTTCAGGAAGCGGAAAAATCGTTCGAAAAAGCAGTGGAATTGAACAAAAAGGATGTTTATGCCATAAATGCTCTTGGAAATACTTACTGCAGACTCGGGAAATACGAAAAAGCTATTGAATATCATGAAAAAGCTTTGAAGTTCAGGCCGAACGATGCATTTGCCTATAAAGGCCTTGGTACTGTTTATCTCTACAGTCAGAATTATCTTAAAGCAATAGAATATTTCAAGAAAGCCCTTGAAGCGAAACCTGACTTTGCCATTGTCCATCAGATGATGGGCAGAGCCTATCATTCACAGGGAAAAATAGATGATGCCATATCTTCCTACAGAAAATCCCTCTTCCTCGATCCATCTCTTGTAGCGTCTCATGAAAGTCTCGGAGAAATTTATAAAATACAGAAAAACTACGAAGAAGCTGTTAAAGAATATAAAGAAGCTATAAGTAAAGAACCGCAGAAATGTGCGTCCTCCCATAGAGCTCTCGGAGAAATTTATTATATCCAGAAAAAGCTGGATGATGCAATAGAAGAATTTAAACAGGCTATAGAACTGGATATAAAATATGCATGGGCTTACTGGAATCTGGGACTTGCTTACAGAGATAAAGGAGAGATGGAAAAAGCAGTTACAGCTTTTCAAAAAGCTGTAGCAATAGAACCGTCTTCTGCTTTATATCATAGATGTCTCGGAGAAATATACCAGTCCCAGGGGAAAGCAAAAGAAGCTATTATGGAATTCCATAAGGCTATAGAACTTGATCCTCTCTATGCAAGTGCCTATTCAAATCTTGGCGATACCTATCGCCTTATAGGAAAAATAGACGAGGCAATACTTGAATATCAGGAAGCAATAAAGATAAAACCAAACTTTGCTCTCGCTCATTGCAATCTCGGTTCATGCCTTTATGACAGAGGCCAGATTGAGCAGGCCATAAAAGAATTCAATATGGCCATACAGCTTGAGCCGAACATGCCACAGTCATACAGTAATCTTGCCCTTGCCTATTACAGTCAGGGAGACCTTGATAAAGCAGCTGAACAATATATTAAAGCTTTAAAAATAGATCCTCATATGGATCTCGTTCATTGCAGCCTGGCTTCAGTATATCAGTCTCAGGGGAAACTTTCTGAAGCAATAGATGAATATAAAAAAGCAATAGAACTGGAACAGGATCTGGTTCTTGCCCACAGAGGACTTGCATCTGCCTATTATACCAGAGGGGATCTGAAAGATGCAGTGGAAGAATATGAAAAAGCAATAGAACTGGAAAAAGATAATGCCATAACCCGTTACAATCTCGGCCTTGTTTATTATGACCTGAAAGATTTCGAAAAAGCAAAGACAGAATACGAGAAGGCTGTAGAAATAGAACCGTCTCTGTCGGCAGCTCATTTTGCACTCGGTAATATTTACATGGAACTTAATGATCTGAATAAAGCCCTTGAAAGCTACAAAAAATCTGTTGAACTGGAACCGGATAAAGCTATCAATCACTACAGCCTGGCTCTTGCCTTCGACAGACAGGGAGATATAAAATCTGCCATACATGGATATATAAAAGCCATATCTATAGATCCGGAAAACACCTATGCCATAAGAAATATGATTAAAGGTTATCTGAAATTCGGAAAACTCAATGATTTAATAGATAAATTCCATAAAAAATCCGACACAGAACCTGATGATACCATGATATATTTCTGTCTTGGCATAGCCTATTATTATGCAGGTGATATTAATAAAGCAGAAGAATATCTTGAAAGAATGGAAAAAGAAAATTCCAGACTCCCTCTTCTGAGAGAATATATAGGTGATATTTGCTATAAAAAAGGTGATACGGACAAATCAGTAAAATTAATAAGAGCATTACTGGTAGAAGAACCATATAATGCAGATCTTTATTATAAACTCGGCTATTATCTCAGAAAAATCAAAGAACCATGGCAGGTAAGAGAACCTCTTATGAAAGTTGGCCTCCTCAAACCTCATTCTACTATTGCCTTTGTTGCTCAGGCCATTGTAAACTTTGACAGTAACAATTTAAAAGAAGCAGAAAAACTGGCAAAATTAGCCATAGAACAGGAAGCAAACTTTGCAGATGCTCATTATATACTGGGACAGATATTTGAAAGTCAGCAAAAGAAAAAACTGGCACAGAAAGAGTTCGAAATGGCCCTTTCATATGATCCGGCCCATATTGATGCAAAGAAAGCTCTTGAAGAAATTAAATAGTGAGTAGTGAATAGTGAGTAATCCCCATTACACACTATTCACTACCAGGGGTTGGGTTTATCTTTTACTATATATCCCTCAAAAGATACATTTTTCAACCCTGACAGTGTTCCCTCTCCATCCCTTTCTTTCCAGTAAATAGTTACTATCATATGTTTTATTTCATTTATATCAAAGCCGTTACTCCATGGTTTTATTTCAACAACAGGTATAAATACAGTTCTTTCAACGTTAACAGGTTCGAGAGGTTCAAGAATATCATTGCCAAATCCATCTCTATTAAGATCATAATCGGGGGCACGGTGGTAGAAATCATCGCCCTCTCCATGATAGGTATTTGAAGGCAATCCGAAATCATTGGGGTCAACAGAGTGATGAACAAATAGCCCTGTCTGGCTGTTAGGATCAGGATAATAAGTAGAACCGGAAGCAGTACCGGGATAAAAAGGTATCATACTGAAATTTCCCTCATAAGCTTCAAACTGTGCCTGTGCAAGATTAGTAGCTATAGATACGTTTTCCCCTTTTTTTACTGCCATCAATCCATTAGACATAACACCTGTAACTATTACTATAGCTGTGGAAAGTATGGCGAAAGATATCAATATTTCAATAAAAGACAGGCCTTTAAAAGGCAAAGTATATTTGATGGTAAAAAAGAGATTTTGCTTCATATCCTTTCTCTCCTTTATTTATTAAGATCGTGACGGGTAAAGCGTAAAGATATAACATAATGTGGAGCATCTTCAGAAGTACCAGACTGTTACCTGGAGCAATATAATGCAGTTGTTATCGGGTCACAGTCCTCCTGTGACGCGTTACCCGTAACGGCCGTCACGGTTTCTCCTGTAAATCCCTCTAATCACATAAATCCCTGTCAGCTTTTAAGTTCCTGTAATTCTTTCTTTATCTCTTCTCTTGCTTTAACATCCGATTTCTTGTTGGCAAGATCCCATGCTCTGTAAAATGCATTTTCGGCCTTATCTCTCATATTTCTCATTTTAAAAAGTTTTCCGAGATAAATATAGGCATCCAGATAATCAGGATTGATTTCTATTGCTTTTTCCAGTTCTTTTCTGCACATAAACCAGTCCTGTTCATGAAAATAAATAATACCCAGGTTTTTATGAGGTTCCGGGTAGTTTTCATCGATTTCAATAGCTTTATTGAATTCTTTTTTTGCAGCTTCGTAGTTTTTTACTTTCAGATAATCTTCACCCATTTTATTAAATATCGTGGCGAAACTCGGGTTAAGTCCTTTCATTTTTTCTATTCTATTATGGTCTATATAAATACTTTCTTCTATTTTTGAAGCAGAATTTTTTTTCTTTACTTCAGGAATTACTAATTCTATTTCTCCGGTAGGCTCCTGTTTTTCCTGAGTTTCTTCAGGAAGCAATTTTTCTTCCATCAGATCTTCCAGTTTTTTCTCTTTTTCATCAAATCCAAGGTCTATAAATTCATACTTGGGATCAAGCTCTATAGCTTTTCTATATTCCTGGAGAGCAAGATCCAGTTTCCCCATTTTTCTGTATGTAAGTCTCAGTGCATAATGTGCTCTCGCATTGGCGCTATCAAGTTCTACTGCTCTTCTGTATTCTGCTTCTGCCAGTTCCAGCTTGTTTTCTTTATAATACTGATCACCTGATTCTATATATGCCTCTGCATCTTCTATAGAAACTATTCCATAGGAAATAGTTTTGATATGAGACGGAATTTCATCTATAGATAAAACAATGAGATCAGGATAGGAATATTCGGCAAAACGTTTCAAATGAAGTCTTGTTTCAGGAGAAGAAATCAGGACAGGCCTCAAACCGAGTTCCTTAAATTTCTCTATATTCTCAGAAAGAGAAACACGTAATTTTCTCCTCAATTCCGGATCAAGTTCCAGAGTAACTCCCTGTTCAGTTCTTATAATACCTTTCAGGAATATTCTTTCCATTCTTGCATCGGCAGTCATAACTGTTATAGTATTATGTTCGTCTTTATAATCCTTACATATATAACTGCCAAGAGAACGACGGACATGTTCCGTCAACAGATCCGTATCTTTTGTTAGATGAGAATAATCTCCGAGAGTCTCCAGAATATTAATCAGAGGTCTTAAAGACACTTTTTCCAGAAGTAAATTCTTTAAAATCCTTCTCAGTTCAAGAAGAGAAAATACTCCCGGCACAAGCTGTTCAATAAGAACAGGATGACTTTCACGGAGTGTATCAAGGAGAAATTGTGTCTGTTCCAGTCCGAGAAGGCGATGAACATGTTTAAAAACTATAAAACGAAGATTATTAAGTATTATATCCAGGGGAAAATATATTCTGCACCCTTCAGTTACAGCTTTATCTTCAAGTGAAGATTTAATCCATACCCCCTGATTTCCACCCGGTTCAGTCCCTTTTATACCTTTAAAAGAAGACAGACATTCTTCCGGCCCCCATATAAATATCATATCTTTATTTATATAGCTTCCTGCAACAGACAGATCCTCCATCTTTATATCGTAATGTTCCTTATTTTGAACAAGAGATACTGCTATAGAAGGAGGAATAAAACCAAATTTTTCGGCTATATCCTGCCTGAGACGAAAAATGCCATCTTCCAGGGCCGGGAGTAATTCTTCCATATTTGCCGGTATTTCTATATTTATAAGGGAGACAGTGTTAAAAACTATCTCTTTATTATGAAATTTTTGCCTGTTTTTCTTCACCTTTTTCCTTCTTTTTCAGTTTTTCAGAGAAAATCTGAATTTATTTTATCTGAAGTAATTCTCAACTCTTATCCGGAAATCTGGTTTTCAAAATTATTTATCTGAATATAAACTATATATAGATGATGTATTTAAAGCCTTTGAAAATAGCTTTCAAAATTATTTATCTGAATATAAACTTTTTCCTCCCGTCACACCCGTTACGCGTCATGAGAACATATATGTATTATTTATGCTCACTTCAGTAATTTATTACGCTTCTTCCTGTTCTTCACTGTCTTTCTTTTTAAGATCAGGTCTGAACTCATTACCGCATTTTACGCAGAACCTGTGCTCCGGCTTTAAAATAGTAGCCTCACATTTCGGGCATTTTAAAAAGAGTTTTTCGCCGCAGAGAGGACAGAAATCATATTCGTTATCGGCGGGATACCAGTGTTCTTCATTTTTAGGACATAAACAAACTGACATATTTAGAGACATCCTTTCTTTGTAATAACTGTCAGCTTATAGCTGACAGCTATCAAGTATAGCAAAGAAAAAGGAATATTGTCAAGAGAATTAAAAAAGACCTCCTCCGTCTTCTTCCCCGTCTTCTTCTCCGTCGTCCTGCTGAAAAAACATATTTGTATTATCACTCATACCTGGTATTTCAGATATAAGATTTATATTTGAAATATGCATAAATGGTATATTTATATTATAAGGATTGGGGGCATCAGTTGTAACAGTACCTGTTACATTGTAATAGCCCGGTTTAACCTTACCTTCTTCCTGTCCCAGATCAATCAGAGCAAATTGCTGGTTATCCTGTGTCTGTAACATATAATAACCTATACCGCCCACAGAACCTATGGGTCTGAACATTATCATTCCCATATACTGCTTTTCCTGGTTCTGATTATTCTGCCCGGTTGTATTCTGCTGTAATGCAGTATTTGCAGCTGTTGCAGGTTCTATTTTAGTTATTTTAAGAGGAGTAGCCATAGCACTGCCACTCTGTGAGGTATCTGCATAGCCTTTAACGATGTACTTACCTTCTGCAATCTGCCCCGGTGCTATACCTGTAAGAGAATAATAAGTTTTAGTATTATTTGCTCCTGATACTTCAAGCAGATAGGTAGATACACCGCCATAATTATAGAAAAAGACATTACCGGTTAACTGTAGCTCTCCGTTCGGCCCTGTCTGAGAAGGTCCTAAAAACTCCATACGGGTAACCTGAAAAGGAATAAGACCTGTATAAAAAGGATCATTTATAGATGGTAATCCTGTTATTTTATATTTACCTTCCTTTACCTGTCCCTGCTGTTTCGGTAAATTGACAAGGTTGTAACGTTTTCCTGCTGATATGAAGGCATAATATCCTCCGTTTTCATTCACAAATTTTATCTCACCGACAAATTCTGATATGTCCTGTGAAAAGACTATGGAATGAGTCAGAGAAAAAATTAAGAGCAACAATAAAAATTTCTTTATATACATAAAAACATCAATCCTTTCCCTATATATATAATTTTAACACCGGAACAGGTAAAAAACAATATATAAATATAGTGTATTTCATAACCGATTGCGTTTTTTTACGACAGGTAAATTCACCTTTACTGAAAATTATAGTTAATGCATATAAATCTGTAATTAGTGAATAGTGAGTAGTGAATAGTGAATGGCAGGTAATGTCTTATTTTATTCACTTTTCACCTTTCACTTTTCACTCTGAATATTCTATAACAAATTTCTTTTTCCCTTGTATGTAAAATCACCTGTCATTTTTAAACGCAATTTTCATAA
>CAYSLJ010000142.1:0-17832 GCA_964431735.1 uncultured Synergistia bacterium
TAAATAAGAACTCAGTACCTGTGGAATACAGGGAATTAACGCCTGTGGAGATTGTACCTCTACCTGAAGGTTTTCAGCCGAAGGCAAGCACGGTCAGAGAAGCAGGAACCCTACGAATTTATTCGTAGGTAATTCAGTGTAACCTGGTCATTAAAATTCTGATTTCATTCTGTATTATGTAATAAACAGATTTTGAAAGTTCCAGTTCCGGGAATTTACCTGTTATATAATTAAATAATTCTTTAAATTCTTCCTGTGAAAGTTCCTCTATCAGATTTTTTCTCAAATTTTCTGCAGGAAGAGGAAGAACACCTATTTTTAATGTGTAAAATCCTTCAGGAGCTGCATAGAGAAAAAATATAAGCGTGTTTCTTTCTGTAAAATAATATTCTATAACAGACTCTTCCTCTGCTAATTTTTCTTTTAACTCCTTTACCGTAAGATATATTAGAGAGTAATTAACTTTTAATTCAGGGTATTTTTTTATTATTTCTTCACTGAGTAGTTTATGTGTCTTTTTTATACGTATATATTTTGTCCATACTTCTGACATTATTTCCGTTTCCAGTTCTTCCTGATTTACAAGGAGATAATAAAGTTCTTTTATATCCTTTATCAGTTCTCTTTCTGTCTGAAATAATTCTTCTCTTTCTTTTCTGTTTTTATACTGTCTCCCTTTGGTTCTCTCCAGTGCTTTAGCTCTTTCTATAAGTGTAAAAGCTTCTTCATTCTGTCCTGTTTCCAGAAAATGATCTATAAAATATTCATATACTTTATTTTCTCTGTAATCACCGGTTTTGTGAAAATCGTTTTCAGTAATATCAAGAAGGGGAAACCAGAAATAATTTTCGATTTCTTCTATAGATTTCTGGTAATAACTTACCGTCTGACCGTATCTGTTCTGCTTCCTTGCAAGTTTTCCCATGTCAAAATGGATTTTCCATGACAGATCGGGTCTGAAGATTTTTTGTGAAATTTCTTTTACCTGTACCAGATATTCATAGGCTTTGTTGTAATCTCCATCTATTCTTTTCAGCCGTGCCAGTTGAAATAAAATATTGGTCTGATAATTTAAAAAACAGTATTTCTGACTCAAATCAAGAGCTGACTGGAATTCCTTCCGAGCAACATCTTTATAAGCATATGAGAAAATTCCCGAATTTGTAATGGCCCTTACTATTCCTATCTCATACTCTATATCCTGAAATAATGAAACAGAATTTTTTATTTTTTTTATTCCTTCACTGTAATTATCCATACAACACATGGTATATCCCAGATACTCCAGCGTACAGCCATAGAGTATTTTTAAATGTTTTGCTGTTTCATTATTTAAAATTTCTTCGAAATATTTTTTCGCTTTACTGTAATGTCCGGTAGATAGATAAATTTTTCCTAAATTATTCAATGTGCGGATTTCTCCAACAAGATTCTCTGTTTTTTTATATATACTCAGAGCTTCCTTAAAATGTTTTTTGCTTTTTTTATTGTTGCCACGTTTTTGATAGATTTCTCCTTTCGTTGATATAGCTTCTACTATACCGTTAATAAGTCCCATTTCCTTATAAAGTTCCAGTGACATATCTATATATTTACAGGCTTCATTAGTTTTACCTGTCATAAGGTAAATCAATCCTGTAGAGAAGTAAGTATGAGCTTTTCTTCTCGGATAAAGAGAAAAATTTTCTTCTTTCAGATCTTCAGTGTAAAATCTGAAGGATTCTCTGAGATAAAAGAGTGATTGATTTATTTTTCCTTTCAGGTAAAGTGTGATGGCAAGATGGAAATTACTGGCTCCTTCCATAGATTCTATGGGTACGCCTTCTGCTGCGATATTATAGGAATCCAGGAAGTGCTTATACGCTTCATTTATTTTGCCCAGTTCAAGCTTTATTCTACCTGCTGTCAGAAGGGTTTTCCATGATATAATTTTGTTATTAATCTGTCCGGCAATATGCAATGAACGTTCTATCAAATTTTCTGCCATGTCTATGTTACCTTTTATAAATTCCTGGTAACTCAAATAGGTGAGGCTCACAATAATATCTTCTGCTGTGTGTTCCTGTTCCGATAATCTTAATTTGTACTTTAAACAGGATTTTGCTTTAGGGTATTTTCCCGTATCTTCGTAAATTCTTCCTGCCGATTCCAGAAAGATACATAGCCATTTTACAGATTTATATTTGTATGCAAGGGACATACCGTTTATATAAATATTTAAAGCAACAGATGGTGAACCGAGAAAATCGCAGTTGTTTCCTGCAAGTAAGAGAGTTGAAAGTTTTTTTTCGTTGTCACTGAGATACTGTGTTTCCCGGACAAGTTCACTGTAAATTCCCACGGCTTTATCCAGTTTTTTTTGATGAGTAAAAAGAGAAGCCAGCAATTTTAAAACATTTAATTTTTCTTCTATATTAATCCCTTTGTTGCATTCTTCCAGAGCTTCTTTGAAATATTTTTCCGAAATAGAATATCCTTCCTGAGCCTTATGAAATTTACCCAGTTCTATAAGGACATGAATAACAGGTTTTCTTTCTCCGATTTTTCTTCTTATTTCCAGACTTTTTCTTAACATAAGCATTGCCTCTGAAAATCTTTTCCCTTTTACCAGGAGATTACCTGTAAAAAGATATGCTCCTCCGGCAGTTCTGTTCATTTTTCTAGGAGAGGCTTTTTCAATAATAGAGGAAAAAAATTTCACTCCTTTTTGATAATCTCCTGATTGGATGTAAATTTCTTTTATAAATTCCATGATCTCAGAAGCTTCCTGATCATCGTGTCTGTATAAGATTATACTCAGAACTTTTTTAAAATATTTCAGTCCTTCCGTATAATTGCCGAGCTGGTATGACAGCATGGCAAGTTCTTTTAGCTCTTCCTGAAGTATTTTTCGATTGACTACCGGTTTTGATATTATCTGCAGTTCCTCTTTTTTTTGTTCTCTCCCCAGAAAACCTTCAAGTAATTCAAATAATTTATTATTTCCTTCTTCAGAATATTCATATATTATACCTGAACTGTACTGTATTTTGCCTATATAAGGTGCCATATGAAATTCGGTAATGCCTCTGTCTGCATATTTAAGTGGTACAGGGCTGAAAGCATAACTTTCAGGTATGGACAGGTCAGATTTTTTTCTGTCTTTATCCGGAGAATCATCTGTAAAAAATGATATAGAATCAATAGTTTCCCCCGTTTTCCATCTGACTATTCCCATTGAGAAGAGTATGGATAATTCTGTCTGCCAGTCTCCTATCTGCCTGAATATACTCAATGCTTCTCTGAAACATTTATAGGATCTTTCCAGAAGGCCTGTATTCATTAATATTAAACCTCTGTAATAAAGGTTTTTCCCGAGAGCCTGTTTGAAATCGATTTCACGTCTTATCTCTAAAATCTGTCTGTAATAAAGGAAAGCTTCTTTATAGTAGCCCATATTTTTTAATGCTCTTGCCTGACTGGCGAGAGATAATATCAGTTCATTGCTCATAGGATTTTTTATTTTTCTGCTTGCTTCCTGGAATTTAGACAGGCTTTCCTGTGTGTTTCCCAGAAATTCTTCTATAAAACCAAGCCAGTTGAGGCTTCTTATCTCGATAGAATTGCTCCCCACTTTTTTGCTATAATGATAGGCTTCTCTGTAATAAATTAAAGCCTTCTCAGGATCATTCATGGTAAAATAAATCTCTCCTATATCAAGAATAATTGCAGTTATTTTTTCTTTCTCTTCTGTTTTTAAGTAGTATTCTCTTGCTTTTTTTAAAGCTTCAAGAGCTTCATTACAGTTGCCTTTATATATATATATTTTACCTAATTGATAATAGCTGTCAGCCAGTTTATCCCATTCTTTTAGAAATTTATGTATCCTGAGTCTTTCTTTTAACAGATTTTCCGCTCTGTTGAATTCTCCCAGGCAATGATAGAAAGAAACCTGAAGATATGTACTGTGTACATTTAAATCTATTGTGTTTATAAGATCACTTACTTCCATGACCAGTTCCATTATCTCCAGAGCCTGAGGCCATTTACCTTTAATTAAAAAAACTGTCGTATAGAAATGAAGAATCCAGAAAAGATCTTCTGTAATTTCACTTTTATTTTTTCTCAGTAATCTTATCCTGTCAATTTGATTACTCGCAGAAGACAGGTCTTTTAGAAATTTTTCTATATTAGACAAATATTCTGTCCTTTCAATAGAAGATTTATATTCCGACTAATTCGACACAATTAGATTTTTCCTTCCCTTCATCCTTCACATCAGGGCGTTTAATAAAATGTCCCTGCTCACTCTTCACCCTTTTATTTAGAGCCTATCCGAAAAGTCGCCCCATAGCTTTCCACTGCCAGGTTCTTCCGAAAAATATATAATCCTCGTGAAAGAAAACCTGTTTTTACAGACATCTATTATTTTGCGTCTATTTACTGACCTGAGCATGAGCATGTAATAAATTGCATCCTCCCGTCACGCGTTACGCGTTACGCGTCACGAGAATAAAATATGCATTATTTATACTCACCTCAGTAATTTACAACTGGCTGTTAATACGGTATATATTTTTCTCCAGAACCTGGCAGTGGAAAGGATTTGAAAAAATATTACTTTTCGGATAGGTTCTTATACTCACTTCAGTATTCTTAATGTTTTTATAAAAAATTGTTATTTCCTTAATTGACCTGTTATGATAGTAATGATATAATTCTAAAGAAATAAATATAGAGATTTGGTGATAAACTTTAAATAGCTATGATAAATCAAGAAGATATTCTGTCTATCCAGGAGAAAAAGAAGAAGAAAAAGAAATTAAAAAATATCCATAGTAAATCCAATATGTCAGATGAGTTACAGAAAAATGAACATGGATATAGGACAATCTCTCCAAAGAAAAAAAAGAAGAAAAAACGCCTCTCCTCTGAAGTGGGAGAATTATCTTTTGTAAAGGAAAAAACACATCTATCTCCTGACAGTAATGAAATATTATCCTGTAAAAAGAAAAAAAAGAAGAAAGTTTCTGCTGAAATCGATGTGTCTATAAAAAAGAAGAAAAAAAAGAAACTTTTTTCTGCCGAATCCGATCATGTGACTTCTGTAAAGGAAGAAATGTCTGTACCTTCCGGGAATGAGAACATATCATCTGTAAAAAAGAAGAAGAAAAAACTTATCTCCCGTGAAACTGCAGTAATTCCTTCCGATAAAGAGAAAACCTCTGTAGTTCACGGAGCGGAAGAATCGGTACGGAAGAAAAAAAAGAAGAAAAAACTTATCTCCTGTGAACCTGCAGCAATTCCTTCTGTTAAAGAGGGAAAATCTACAGTCCCCACCGTGGAAGAACCGGTACGGAAGAAAAAAAAGAAGAAAAAAACTGACTCTTCTGAAGCTGTATATGGTGTTCTCAAAAAGAAGAAGAAAAAAAAGAAATCTGAATTTTCAATGAAATCAGAAGATGAAGTGTTTGATGATCTTATAATCCAGAGTAACAGAGAAGAATCTGAAGATTTTACGGGCGAGTCGGAAGATTTTTACAATCCTTTTTCCCGCAGGGAAGAAGAATCTTTCCCTATAGAACTTTTAGATGTCCTTGAAGAAGAAGATGAGCCACCTCCCGAAATAGATGATGATCGTATTCCGAGAGCCGGCTTTTTTGGCGTAGGTCCTGAAACATCTGCTAAAGAAGAAATAGAAGAGGAACAATTGCCACAATTTGTTCTGGACGTTACGGAACCGGATGAAGAAAAAGGTCTTCTTCAACCTGAGAAAAATATAGAAGAATTGCTTAAAGAAAGCTACGGAGAAATAACTGATTTTGTAGAAGTTTTACCGGCTGATGATCTCAGTGCTACTTTTAAACCTCCCGATGAAACATCTGATAAGAAACCTCATGAAGAAAATAATAAAAAAGTCGTTATTGTTAAAAAGAAGAAAAAAATCAAGAAATAAAGGTGTTGTAATATTTATTACAATTCATCAGGATAAATGTTAACAATTTATTAACAAAATGCTATTGCTTTTTCTCCCGTTTTTCTTTATCCTATAAGTGACTGAATTTGATCTTACAAAATTTAAGATAAAATTATTAATTATTAAGGATGTGAATGTGCATGCAAATATCAAATCAAATGGGGCCTGTCAATAATTTAAAAGCTTCCAGCACAAAACAGGTTACTGCCAAAGGAAGTGGAATAGATATGAATGCTCTTTCCGCTTTTATGGATAAAGATGCAGTATCTATAGGACAGAACGATACTGATATACCTGAAAAACACTGGCACTTTCAGCTTGCAGAGCCTACTGTCGGTAATGTAATGAAAGGTGCAGGCGTTAAAGGTGGAGGTTCTTCAGCTACAATAGGGATAATCCATACAAATGACGAACATGACCCAAAATTTGAGAAATTTGCAGGTGAAGCTGCAGTAATAAAAAGAAGAGAAAAAGTTTACGGAGATGAAAATTCTATTATAGTTAATACCGGTGATGTTACATATGAATCCTGGAATGATAAACCGGGACCTCAGTTCTGGGGACCTGTACCTGAGATATTTAATAAAACCGGTACAGAATTTTTCATACCTGGAAATCATGAATTCCAGCATGGAGGCAAATATCTTGAAGATAATTTACTTCCCAAGCTTGATGCCCAGGTTTTACTCGGTAATATTACCTATAAATCAAGCGGTAAAGCTCTTGAACATACAAAACCGTTTGTCATACAGGATATAAATGGTGTTAAAGTCGGTATTATAGGTCTCTGTACACCGAAAATGGCCACAAAAGCACATCCGAAGGTAGGATATGATGTAAGAGTAGATTCTATTCAGAGCGGAGCAGCAAAGCTTGTTCCTGAAGCAAAAAAAGCCGGAGCCGAAGTGATTGTAATTCTTGCTCATGAAGGAATCAACAGATGTGTTGATGCTGCTTCACATGTTCCCGGTATAGATGTTATAGTGGCAGGCCATGATCATCAGGAACTTCATGAACCAAAAGAAGTTAATAATCCTGACGGAAGAAAAACTCTTGTAGTGGAAGCTGCTTCTCATGGGAAATATGTAGGTGATTTAGCTCTTGAAGTAGATCCCCGTACCAAACAGGTTGTTGGCGTAGATTATAAACTGTTCCCTACAAGTAAAGGTGAAAAAGATCCGGAAGTTCAGGATATTGTAAATAAATATCTTGGCGGTAGATAGTACAGTTAATTAATCAGAACAGGCGAACCTGAGTTCGCCTGTTTTATTTTTTGAAAGGAATTTTTTATATATGAAATGTTTGCTTTTTTCTGTAATTTTGTTTATCCTGTCCTTTAATATTATTTCTGCAACAGAATTAACTCCTTCTATAAATTATTATGATATTACCGTAAGAGTATCGTCACGGTATGATTCTTTGCAGATAGAGGCTTTAATGGATATTACCTCACAGGGAAAAGACCTTGAAATCAGTGTCGGTAAATATTTCAGAGGAACAGAAGTGAAAGATGTCAGAGTTTATTCAGGTAAGGAGGAATTAAAATACACTTTTAACGATAATATAATAAATCTTCCTCTGAAAGATAGAAAAATAGACAAACTTCTTGTTACTTACAGAATCTGTCCGGTAAAGGACAAAGATGATCTCTATTCTGCTTTCGCTTTCAATATATCTGAAAGTGACTGTCGAATAAATGCTTCCATAACACGAACAGATAACTGGTTCCCGAAAATAAAAAATTCCTCTCCCGAAAGACTGCCTCCTTTTAATCTTACTATTGATGTACCATACCATCTTGAGGTTATGGCCTCAGGAAGGCTTGATTATATTTCGGAACATCAGGGAAGAAAAATTTACAGATGGAAAAATTATGAGCATATAACAGACAGGAGCCTTTATTTTTTTGCTCTGCCATGTAAAAAAATAGAAAAAATTTATCCCCGTAATTTCAGCATAAAACTTTATGTACCAAATAATTCTATAGATAAAAATATAGATTATGTGGCAGATATCATATATAAATCCTATAAATATTTTGAAGAACATTTCGGTGAAACAGGTCTTAAGGAATACAAGGTAATGGCAATACCGTCAGGTGTGACAGGCGGTTATTCAGGGCTTTTTAATTCTATGACAGTGGGAGAAGAATATTTTACGAAAGAGATAAATAATAATGACATACTGTTTCCTTCAAGGAATATAGTTCATGAAGTATCCCATACATGGTGGGGAAACATTGTTTCAGCAGATGCTTCTAAAGATTACTGGCTTTTTGAAGGCTTTGCCAAATATTCGGAGATTATAGCCTTAAAGTCTGTCTTTGATAAAGACGTAGAAACGGAAAGTTTCAGACGCCTCAAAATGGTTTATATGAGTTATTACGGTTCGGATATGCCTTTAATGTCTGATATAGACGAAAGGGATCTTCAGGTTGCGGTGGCTTATTTTAAAGGTGCAATGATACTTAAAACACTTGAGTTTATCATGGGAGAAGAAGCATTTTTTAATGGGATGAAAGAATATGTTGAGACTTTCAGAGGTAAACTTGCCACTACAGATGATTTTAGATATGTTATGCAGAAATTCAGTCCTGTAGATTTAAATGATTTCTTTAAAGATTATGTTTATGAAAAAGGCTGCGGAGAATATTCCGTTACTGTACTGGATAGCAGAAAAAAGGGACACGAGTATATAACTGGAATAAAGATTGAAAATAAAGGAGATAAAGATATATGTACACCGGTAGAAGCAAAAACCTATCTTGAAGATTATACAAAAAACGTTTTTATAGCAAAAGGTTCGTCTCTGTTTTTAGAAGTAAGGAATACAGAACCTTCCACAGGTCAGAATATCTGTGTCGATAGTGAAGGTATTTATCCTGTATGTGAAGCAAATGTGAAAGGTGCCGGAGGATATGCCTATTTTACTCCCGGCGGTGAATGTAAATTTACAGGTATGATAAAAGAAGGATTTTTAGCTAAAAGTGGTGTGAAATCTTCAATGATTTTACTGGATATAGATGATGTAAAAATATCTAAACTGGATATTGTGACTCTTAACAGATTGCTGGTTAAACCTTCGGGAAGTAAGATGAAATTAACCGTAAAAGACGGGCAGGATATAAGAGACATAGAGATCCTTTATTGATTATGACTCACAATGAAATCATAGCAAAAGATTTTGACAGAATTGCTCTACTTGGTGAAAATAAATGGGATCATAACAGGGTTTATCATAGCTATTTATTGAAGCATTTACCTGTACACAGGGAAAGAGCCATTGATATAGGATGCGGTACAGGAGAATTTTCCAGGATTCTCGGTAAATATTTCAAGGAAGTAACAGCTCTGGATCTTTCCGATGAAATGCTCGGAAAGACCAGAGCTTCCAGTTTGAGGAATGTTACCTGTGTTAAGGCTGATTTCATGAAATATGATATAGAGCCTCTCAGCTATGATTGTATAGTAACTATTGCCACTGCCCATCATCTGCCTCTTGAGGAATTTTTTAGAAAAGCGGAAACATTGCTCAGGCCGGGAGGAGTGTTAATGGTTTTAGACCTCTTTCGTTCGGCTGATATAGCCGATTATATGTTTGATTTCATTTCTGTGCCACTGAATATTTTAATGAAGCTTATTAAAAATGGGTCTCTTCATACCTGTAAAGAGGAACAAAAAGCATGGAAGGAACATCAGAAACATGACAAATATATGACTCTTGGAGAAATTCGAACTATAGCAGGTAAAGTAATAACCGGAGCCGATATAAAACGTCTTCTCTTCTGGAGATATTCTCTTGTATGGAAGAAATAAACTTGATTTTCTCTTTATGGTTTGATACATTAGTAATAGAAATATATAAATTCTGAGGAGGTGAATTTGTATGCCCGATGTGGAAGAAAGAGTTAGTGATATCGAAAAAATTCTGATGAAACTGGCCTATATGCAGATGAATACCCAGATGAATCTGGATAAACTGAGTCAGGAAATGAGTGAATTTAAAGAAGAAATAAGAAAAGATACAGGGGAATTAAAAAAAGATACGCACGAATTAAAAAATGAATTAAAAGAATTTAAAGATGAAATGAAACAGGATAGGAAGGAACTGAATAGAAAATGGGGAGATCTTGCCAGTAAATGGGGAACTATCATGGAAGATATGGTAGTGCCCAACATAAAAACTATATCGGAAGAATATTTTGATTGTAAAAAAGAAGACTGCCAGACCTTTGCTATCAGATTTGAGAAAATATCTTCTAAAGATAAGAAAAAAAAGAGAGAATTTGATATTATAGCTGTATATCCCGATAAGGTAGTTGTAAATGAAACAAAGGCATCTCCGAAACAGGATTATATAGATAAATTCATATCAGACCTGGCAGATTTTTATGATTACTTTCCTGAATGTGAAGATAAAGAGATAATTCCAGTATTTGCTTCACTTTACATACCTGAACATATAATCCTCAATTTATCCAGAAATAAAATTTATGCCATGGCTATGAAGGAAGATACTATGGATATTTTAAATCCTGATTGCCGGAAATAGGAGTTTCCCGGGTAGATGGTGATTTGTGAAACGACCGGTTATTCTATGAAGGTGGTGAGACTATGGCAGGCATGTTATTGAATGATAAATATTTACCTCTGAGAAATATCTCAAATATAAAGCTGAAGAAAAGGAAATAGAAATATGAAGGACCTTTTTGTTCTGGATGCCTGTGGATTATAGTTAGTTTCATAACTTATTAGAAATTAAGGACTGTAAGAAAAATAACTCCGGCAAATTGTTAGAACGATTAGTATCCTCGCGTCACGATATAAATTATAACTATGATGTAATTATTTTCAGACAGTTCCTTAGTGCTTCGTGACGCGTGACGCGAGGATTATCTGTAATTTGTTGTGAACTACACTATAATATTCCATAGTAATAAAAATTGTCCTGTTCTTATTTACTATCAGGTGGATATTATTACCTTTTAATAACTGAAAAACAGACAAAATTTATTACTTGACTGATGTAAATAAATGATGTAATATTTATGCATAAACTAAATCATAAGGAGTCATTCATATGTCTCAGGAAAAAAATATAAGATTAACTATATCTATGCCGGAAACTGTGTACAACCTGCTTAAAGAGGTATCGGCCAGAAATAAAAGAAGCAAGTTAATTACAGAAGCCGTAAAATTATATGCTCAGGAATTGAAAAACAGAGCTCTGAGAGATAGATTGAAAGCAGGATACCAGGCAAGATCTGAAAGAGACAGGGCAATTGCAGAAGAGTGGTTTCCTGTTGAACAGGATACATATAATAAATATGTTAGTAGGGCAGAGGAGAAAAATGGTGAAGAAACGGGAGATTAAACGGGGAGATGTTGTAGTAGTTGATCTGGAACCGGCAAAAGGATCGGAACAGAGTAAGGTCAGGCCATGTGTTGTAATACAGAATGATATTGGTAATCAATACAGTCCTGTCACTATTATTGCCTGTATAACTTCAGGAGAAAAAGCTACTTTTGATACAGAAGTAGCAATTAAATCTCCGGAAGGAGGCCTGAAAAATAATTCTATTGTTTTACTCAATCAGATACGGACAATAGATAAATCCAGAATTATAGATTATTTGGGAACTTTACATACAGATACTATGTTACTCATTGATGAAGCACTGGAAATAAGCCTGGGTTTAAGAATTTTTTAATAGAAAGCTCATTTTGCAAACCTCCAGTGCGCCGCCCCCAGCAATACTGCCGCCATAAGATAAACTGCCCATAAATTCACTCCGAAACCGATCAATAAATATGCTGCAATAGATACCGCAAAAACTGTCATAACCTGCGGAAATTGTGTTTTTACATGATAGACTGTAGTAATTTTAAAGGCAGAAGAAGCCATGACGGACGTATCGGAATATGGTATGAGAAGTCCTCCCAGTATGGATCCCGATATTACTGCACCTCCCATGATGGCAAGTAACTCACTTCCCCCTTTATTTAAAGCCATATCATATGCTATGGGCATGAGAATGGCCATGGAACTCCAGCTTATGCCTGTAGCGATTGTTACCAGTGCGGCTATGACTGTTATTATGGCAGGAAGTGTTTCATAGCCTACAAAAGGACTGAATATACCTGTAATATAAATGCCTGTGCCGAGATCACCGGAAATCTGTGAAAGACCTTTTGATAAAATAATAAGAAGAGAAGCGGAAACCATATGTTTTACTCCTGTAAGAAAACTTTTTCTCATAGTTCCGTAAGGCATTATTCTGTCCTTCTTGAGAAGTATTATACAGATAAGAAGAGACATAAGAGTTGCAAAAATCAAGATATGTATGGTAGGCGCATCTCCCAGGAGATTTATAATATTTATTTCAGCATTTTTCAGAGTGTTGAATTTTTTATAACCACTGTATAAAAGTCCTCCTATGGCACATAATATGAGTGTTAATATGGGTATAAAGACATGAATGAATCCCGCCCCTTTACCGATAATAGTTTCTTCTTTTTTTTCTACGGTTTCTTTATGTTCAAAACTTTTCCCGAACCATTTCCCGGTTAAGGCTACAAGGAAAGCAAGAAAAATACCGCAGTAAGTGCATGTATGATAGGGAAGAGACGATAGAAGCAGATCTACTGCAGATTTTTTTATGCCTGCCGACTCTGCCGACGAAAACATAAGAGAGCTTTCAAAGGCCGACCAGGTAGATAATATTGTTATTGATACGACTGTGGCAACTGTATCTACAATATAGGCCATAAGAGCAGGAGAAATTTTCTTTTCTTCCGTAATACTCCTCATGGAAGTGCCGGCAATGAGGACACTTGCATAATCATCAAAAAATATCAATATGCCCAGAATAAATGTTGTTAACCTTACTTTTACCGCAGAATTTAAATATTTTACGAGTTTTTTTGCAAATTCTATATAGGCTCCGCTTTCTGAGATTATGCCGAGCAGTCCTCCTACAAGCAGTAAAAATAATGCTATTTTCAGTCTTTCCGGATCAGAACATGTAATATAACCGTAATGACATATATTTTTAATAATACTTATAAATTCGCTGTGTTCCAGGATTATTGCTCCCGATACAATACCGAGACACATAGCTAAAATTATCCTGTGGCTCACGAGTGCCACAAGAATTGTAATTACTGTGGGAATAAGGGATAATATGCCCGGATCTTTCATCTGTCAGCCTCTGACAGAGCTTTTATGCCATAACCTCTCCTGATAAGATCCTTCTCTTCTTCTTCTGTCATTACTTTAACCATACCATCATTGAGTCCATGGATTTCCACATTATGTTCTCTGTAAGTCTGTAGAGCCTGAACTATTTCTTCCGTAATAAGCTGGCCCGGAACGAGTAAAGGTATGCCGGGAGGATAGGGGACAATCATGGACGTGCAGATTTTTCCTGCTGCGGAGTTTAAATAAATATGTTCGCCATCACAGTAATAGGCATATCTAGGTTTGATTTTTATAGGTGAAAGAGCAAGCTTGAAATCTCTCATGGCACCATTTTTATGTATATTGCCGCTCAGAAGTTCCAGATTTTCCAGAGCAAGGAAGAGCCTGTTTATTTTGGACTGAGTGGAACCTATTGTTATCAATATGGTAATCGTATTAAAGGTGGATTTTTCTATTTGAATATCATGTTTACTTGAAAGGAGATGTTCGACTTCTTTACTTGAGAAACCTGATTTTGATATGTCTATTGTTACTTTTGTTCTGTCCAGTTTTATATGATCGTCTTTTATTTCATCGGAAATCATGTCTTCAAGTTCGAGGACTCTGAATTTTTGCAGTGAATTAATGGATTTTTTTAAAGAATCGGACATTTTTAATGCTCTGGACAGTAAGCTATATCCTTCCATAACCATCTGTTTTCTTGCCACATCAAGGGAAGCTATCATGGGATACTGAGGAGACGTAGATGAGTGGAGACAGAAATTTTCCATAAAGAAATCTCTGATCCGTTCAAAATCGGGATCGTTGACATGAATCATGGAAGCCTGACTGAAAGCGCTCATTGTTTTATGGGTTGATTGTGTCGCATAATCTGCTCCCGCCGTCATGGCACATGGATAGAACTCGGGATGAAACCTTGCATAACCGAACCATGCCTCATCTATGATAACCTTTATATTTCGTTTATGTGCTTCTTCGACTATATCTTCGATGTCATAGATAAGACCGTCATAGGTGCAGTTCGTAAGTATAAGGGCTTTCAATCTTTTCCCTGCCTTTATGGCTTTATCCATTGTTTCATAGATTCTCTTTTTGGGTACAGGCCCGAAAATACCGTAATTATTATTTATGGAAGGAAGCAGGTATACAGGTTCAGCTCCGCTTATGATAACTCCGTAATGAACCGATTTGTGGCAATTACGATCCAGAAGTATGGCATCACCCGGTTTCAGAAGGGTCTGTAGCAGAATTTTATTTGCCGTAGATGTACCGTTCGTGCAGAAAAATGTATATCTTGCACAGAAAGCTCTTGCCGCAAGTTCCTGTGCATCTCTTATTACCCCTGTCGGAGACAGAAGGGAATCTAACATGGGAACAGATACTGACACATCCGATTTAAATAGATTCGGGCCGAAGAATTCGTAATAACCTTTTACCCATGGTGAATTTTTTACAGAGTACCCCGATGCATGGCCGGGAGTATGCCATGAATCTACTGTTCTGTTTGCGTATCTCACAAGTTTTTCAAAAAATGGTGCTCTTGTTTTTTTACTGATTACTTCACTCGTAATCTTGCGGATAATATCATCATAATCCCTGTCGCCTTTGTAAAAATAGCCGTTTATTATGCCTCCGCTGGTTCTGGCATTTTTTTCCGATGTAAATAGATAGATGAACAGCTCATAACGAATCTTCAGAAATTCCTGAAACATCGAAACCCCCTGAATGTTTCCTGATGTTTTGCATCTATTTAAAGGTAATTCCCATTCTGTAAGGATTGCATGGATGGAACCGTCTTCTTTTAAAAGATTACATGCGTCTGTAAAATTTGTGGCTCCTACTACTGTAAGGCCTCCCTGCTCTAATTCCCTTGTTTCTTTTTCAAGACCTGATTTATTCCGGTCCAGCAATAATACTTTATAGTTCATAATATGTTGCTCCTGTCACCTGTGTTTTATAATTATAGTGTATTTCATAACTTATTATAATTAAATAATTCGTGATGCGTAATGCGTAATGCGTAATGGGTTATTACCCCTTCCATCACGCATCACGCTTTACGCATTACGAGAGCATTAATTATGAATTTGTATGAAACTAACTATATTTATATGCTATTCAGCATAATTTATAAAATGATATAAATATTCATTGAAATTACAGTTGTCTTCTGATAATATTATTAGGACTGTTTATTGTCAGTGAGCATGACTACAAAGGTGATTGATTATGAAAAAAGAAGATATAAATATCCTTATTAATCAGGCATATTACTTTCTGTCTCTCAATCGTTTGAATGAAGCAGAAGAGATATGTATGAAGATCCTTGAGATTGATGGTAAAAATCTTACTGCTCTCGATCATCTCGGTTTCATAAAATATTTTAAGAATGAATTTCAGGAAGGATTGGATTTTTGCAATAAATCTATAGAAATATCTCCTGAACATGCCTATGGTCACAAGGGAAAAGGTCTTCATCTGGTCAAACTTGGCAGGCTGGAAGAGGGGATAGATTTCCTTAAAAAAGCTATAAAACTGGATCCTGATTTTATAGATCCCTATTATGATCTGTCATTAACCCTTTATGAACATAACAGGCCGGAAGAAGCCAGGAAATATCTGATTAAAGGAGCGAAAAGATGTAAAGATAAAAATATGAGAATATTACTTGGAAAACTCTTTGATTTAGTAGAAGAAAAAATAAAGGGTGGATAATATATAATCTGTCACGAATTATAGTTAGTTTCATAACAATGCCATATTCTAATCACTTAGGAACTGTCTGAAAATAATTACATCATAGTTATAATTTATATCGTGACGCGTAACGGGTGACGCGTGACCCTAGGATATTAATCGTTCTAACAATTTGCCGGAGTTATTTTTCTTACAGTCCTTAAATTCTAATACTTTATGAAATACACTATAATTATTACACACTATCATATAAAAGGAGTGTTACATATATGAAATTAGAATTTTCTTATCCTGGAAACTGTGTATGGGAGATTACTCAGACCTGTAATATGAGGTGTCTCCACTGTGGTTCTTATGCTACCGGAAGGAGAAAAAATGAGTTAACTACCGAAGAAGCTCTGGATTTATGTGATCAGTTACATGAAATAGGTCTTACTTACATAACAATTTCAGGGGGAGAACCGCTGCTCAGACCTGACTGGCATCTCTTGATTAAAAGACTTCTCGGAAACAATATTAATGTATCTATAATAACAAACGGTTATTTTATAAGAGAAAATCTGGAAAAACTTCTTCCTTTAAAAAACTATCTCTCTTATATAGCAGTCAGCATAGATGGTTTAAGAGATACTCATGATTATATAAGACAGACAGATGGCGCCTTTGACAGGGCTATGGACGGGATTGGGCTCCTGAGAAATCATGGATTTGCTACAGGTGTCATAACAACTGTTTCTCGCTGGAACCTTCATGAATTGGAAGAATTGCAACTGGAACTTATGAAGCGTAAAGTACTTCACTGGCAGGTGCAGACAGTATTTCTTGGAGGAAGAATGAGGGAAAATACGGCTCAGCTTCCTATGCCGGAAGATATTATCCCTATAGCACAGTTTATAATAAGGGAAAATAAGAAATTTAAATCAAAAAAAATTCCCATCCATACCTTTTCTGCTGATTCTCTTGGATATTGCAGCAGTATCTGTGATAATTTGATGCCGGGCTGGCAGGGATGTCAGGCAGGACTCAGAGGGCTCGGTATAGAGAGTGACGGCACTATCAAGGGATGTCTGTCTCTGTCTCCTGAAATCAAGTCGGAGAAAGATCCTTTTGCAGAAGCTTCGATAAAAGAAAAACGATTGAAAGACATATGGGAAAACAAAAACGGATTCCTTTATAACAGAAGATTTGATAAAAGAAAAGTTACCGGTTTTTGCAGACATTGTAAACATCTTGAAAAATGCCGGTGTGGCTGCAGCCAATCTGCTTACTTTGCCACCGGTAGTAAATATGAAAATCCTTATTGCCTGTACAGGCTGGAATCCCTTGGCTATAATATTAATGAACCATATGATGCTGAAAAACTGAAGATTCGTTTTAAAGATGCTATAGAAGAAGCAAATAGCAAAAAAAAGGCTTTTAAGGAAAAATGTAACGGAAAAAAGTGAATGGTGATTAGTGAATAGTTTATGGTTATTGGTGGAGTATGTTTGTAATTTGATAAATAATCGTAAGCGTTCAGCTATCAGCAGACATCAGTCAGCTTTTACAGGAATTACATAATAAATATTGTTAAATATTTTTTTCAGACTGATTTACACTGTCAGACTTTGTAAGTTTTATCTGATAGCTAACTGCTGAACGCTTACAAATAATCTTTAAGGTCCCAGTATGAATTTATTGTAATAACCATGACCTGTTCGGTCACAACGACGTATTAGAATTTCTTCTTCCTGTCACGCGTTACCCGTTGAGATTCTCATATAAACTGGTAACTGACATGAACCGTTTCCGGGAAAACCAGAATAGAAATCTTAAGATTCTCTGAAATGAAACAGATCCGGGACCTTACTTCGGTAATAATATAATGTATTTTTTTATCCGACTGAATCGTTAGATTGCGTTTTTTTACGACAGGTAAATTCACTTTTACTGAAAATTATAGTTAATGCATATAAATCTGTAATTAGTGAATAGTGAGT
>CAYSLJ010000143.1:0-17722 GCA_964431735.1 uncultured Synergistia bacterium
TCTAACTCTCGGTTACTTTTTCCGAAAATCCTCTCATCAGGTCAACGATTCCTACTCAAAAGGAGGAATTAGTATGAGCATTCCGATAAGGTCACAATCCCTTTTTCATCAGGTCAACGATTCCTACCTGCAAGAATGGTTATCCCTCATATGTTCGGCAGGGTGGGTCACAATCCCTTTTTCATCAGGTCAACGATTCCTACAAGCATGGGGAAACATCTGGAATTAGGACAGATGTTGAGTCACAATCCCTTTTTCATCAGGTCAACGATTCCTACATGATGGTAAATGAGGAGATTATATGATTTAGAGAATAGTCACAATCCCTTTTTCATCAGGTCAACGATTCCTACTTCTCTAAAAGTGATTCAAGAGGGGGGGTTGCCAGTTAAGTCACAATCCCTTTTTCATCAGGTCAACGATTCCTACACTAAGAGTAAAAAGAGGTAGTCAGGTCAAGCCTGCTGAGTCACAATCCCTTTTTCATCAGGTCAACGATTCCTACCGGAACTTTTGTCCCCGTCTATAAGACAGCAATTTGAGTCACAATCCCTTTTTCATCAGGTCAACGATTCCTACGAAACATGTCTTAAGGCAATTGAAAGACAGGCAAAGAAGGTCACAATCCCTTTTTCATCAGGTCAACGATTCCTACAAACGAAAAATCATTAGACAGGGAAAGTATCGTTATTACAGTCACAATCCCTTTTTCATCAGGTCAACGATTCCTACGATGAATTTGAGGAAGAAGATACTGAAGATGAATTTGAGTCACAATCCCTTTTTCATCAGGTCAACGATTCCTACATTGTTTTTGCGAACATCTTGAATGGGAAGAATGGTAATGTCACAATCCCTTTTTCATCAGGTCAACGATTCCTACATAATATCCCATTTGTACGGGAATCTTGCTGAAATTACAAGTCACAATCCCTTTTTCATCAGGTCAACGATTCCTACAAAAAGAGATGAAAAGCAGGAAATAACAAGTGAGAGTATGTCACAATCCCTTTTTCATCAGGTCAACGATTCCTACGCAAATGATCCTAAATTAAATTACCTATCAGCAGAACAGTCACAATCCCTTTTTCATCAGGTCAACGATTCCTACCGGACTTGGTAAGAGAACTCGCGTCAATGGTAAATTATAGTCACAATCCCTTTTTCATCAGGTCAACGATTCCTACTGTGATGCCAGGCATGGAAATATATATACCGGACTATAAGTCACAATCCCTTTTTCATCAGGTCAACGATTCCTACATTACTGAATGAAACTATAAAACTGCTTGAAAGATTAAGTCACAATCCCTTTTTCATCAGGTCAACGATTCCTACGTAAATTCATAGTCACGAAGGACTATAAACTGAAGGAGAGTCACAATCCCTTTTTCATCAGGTCAACGATTCCTACAAAAACCTGTCTGAAATTCGTTTAACCGTAAGAAGAAGAGTCACAATCCCTTTTTCATCAGGTCAACGATTCCTACTTTTTGGTGAATTTATTAAAATTGCAAGTGAATCTTTAGTGTCACAATCCCTTTTTCATCAGGTCAACGATTCCTACTCTTCTTGAGATAATCGAAGAAGTACGGTTTGATCCTTTGTCACAATCCCTTTTTCATCAGGTCAACGATTCCTACCCATTTTTTACAAAAAAAGGCGAACATGATTGTATTTTGTCACAATCCCTTTTTCATCAGGTCAACGATTCCTACCCGAAAAAGTTTATCTCGAAGTAGATCGCGATTATACTGTCACAATCCCTTTTTCATCAGGTCAACGATTCCTACCGTGAATGATAGCTCACGTTAGGGTTCAATTCCCTTGTCACAATCCCTTTTTCATCAGGTCAACGATTCCTACTTTTTCAGCACTTCTCAATGTACCAGTTGCAAATTTATGTCACAATCCCTTTTTCATCAGGTCAACGATTCCTACAGAGGTGATTATCAGGCACTTTGAATATGAAATAAGGGTCACAATCCCTTTTTCATCAGGTCAACGATTCCTACATGGATGAAACGTAATGGTTATAAAAATGTTTTAGTTATGTCACAATCCCTTTTTCATCAGGTCAACGATTCCTACCGCACCACCCACCGCACCTTACAGGGCAATGGATTCCGATCTCGGATTCGCGGATCGACCACATGTTTTTTCCTATCTTTTTGCACCCTATACCCCCTATCCCCTGAACCCTTACGGTACAAGGATTCGCAGATTCGAGGATCGCAAAGGCAAAACCCGCATGAATACTCATTCTTGATTTTTCAGCTGAGATCCTCGATTCTTGAGCATATATCACTATTATCACCTATTTAATTATATTAATGTAATTTCTACATATACATTCTATACACATCCTGGAATCTCCTGCTTCCCAGTGATTCTAGGAAAGAATTAAACCATTGATTGAATTTATGGACCAGCTCATGCCTCTGGAAATAAGATTTAACCTTTAACCTATCAGATAAGAGGAAAAATCCTGTATCTGTTAAAATACCAATAATAACATATGTGCAGAGAAGGTTCAGGATGAGTAGTAAAAAACAACAGGATGAAAAGCCAAACTGGCAGCCCTTAAGCATGATGCCTACTATTGCATCTATTATTGACGAGGAAGTGGATAACTTTGAAGATCTGTATAAGAATCTGGGTGAAGCAAGGAAGAAACCTCATGTGATGGATGACATGATAATAGATCGTGCCATTAATAATCACAGAAAATACCTGGAAGGGGCATGGGTTTATGATGAGCAGATTGCCCGGTGGAAGAAAGAGAAACTTACTGAGGAACAGTACCGGGAGATACAGCGGCTGACAGGCCAGATGATAAAATACAGGAAGATGTGTGAGGAAATCATTGCAGTGTCAGAGGAAATCAAGAAAGGCACGATTAACAGAATTCTTGAGATGAGCGATGAGGAAGTGGCAATAGCCGTCCTTACAGGAAAACTCAAGATGCCTTTTTGAATCATCTGATAGTAAGGATTCCACCCCATAAGAGAGTGAAAATGGTTCCCACGACTATGGATAATAGGATATGATGATGGAAATGTAAGGTTTTGAACGTGCCCCACCGGGTCTATAGCAATTATATTAATAACCTTTTTTGGTAAGTAATTTTAACAATGTTTATTCTTCTACATTTTTCCTTTTATATTAGCCTGTAACTGTTTATATTTTGTATTATCAGGGTCTAAAGTAATAGCTCTATTTACGTATGTCATAGCCTCTCCGTATCTACCGAGATTATATAAGCATAGAGCACTATTATATATAGCATCAGCCTTATATGGTTCTGCAACTACAGCCTTATAAAAATACTGGAATGCCTGATCATATCTCCTATTTTTAAAATGTTCTGTTCCTGTTATCATACATACACCAAAAGTTATTTCATTTACTAAAGAATTACCAAAAGCTTTAAGAATGTCCATATTGCACGCTCCTACATCTTTGATAATGTGTCCTATCTTTCCTTCTGTAATCTTTTATAAACACTTCTCATTATTATATCCTTTACCAAGTCACCAAACTCTTTATTATCTAAAATCTTCTTCATTATATCCTCATTCTGTTCCATTCTATCAATGAGTTTCTCCATAAACACATCTTCAAAGCCATATTTAAAATTATCAATATCATTACTCCGGGCCTGCTGTGCCAGTTTTTCATCTTCTACAAGAGCTTCTTCTATCTGCTGGAAATATAATCTGTCAGCATCTGTAAAGTCAGTTCCGAACTTGTCATTAAGAAGTTCTATAATCTCTGACAGAGGAGCCTTCTCTTCTTTATCTCTTCTCAGACCTGCTTCTGACATAGAATTAAGCCCTGTCCCGTCTGTGCCGTCTATGGTCATATCTCCTTCTGACATCTTCTGCAGCCGGTAATATTCCAGAGCGACTTCATCATTTAACTTGAAGTCCTCTGCTGCATCTCTTTTTGGCAGTTTATTTAACAGGTATCTGCTGTAAGTATAGAACTTCTCCAACTCTATATCTGTAAAAGGCATAATCTGACTCAGGAACAGGTATGCTCTTATAAATACCGCCAGGGCACGTTTGAAATCATCTTTTATATTATCATCGCCTATGGCCTTAAATCTCTCTACGGCAGGGTCTATCAGGGCATTTAACTTTGTCTTTCTCTGTCTGTTTATTCTTACCGGAAAATAAGATCTGACAGAAACCATCAACATCCCTCTGCCATATTATCTGAGTGCCATCTATCTTAGTTTTTAAGTCATACAACCGATTCGGGTCTGCCGCCTCATCTAAATGAGTCTGCTCATAATAAGGCCTGAAAGACTCCAGGATAACTTCTCTTTCATTGGCAAAATCCAGAATAAAGGTATCCTCTTTCCCGGGACATATCCTGTTAAGCCTGGACATAGTCTGAACTGCTTTTACTCCGGACATTACCTTATCTATATACATGGTATGTAGTAAGGGCTGGTCATAACCGGTCTGATATTTATTTGCCACCAGGAGGAGCTGGTATTCATCTGTATTGAATTTCTCAGGCAGTTCCTTTTCTCCTATATTGTTTATACCGGACTCAGTGAAATCAACGCTTCCGTCTGATACAGTTCCTGAGAACGCCACAAGAACCTTTATATCGCTGTAGCCTTTTTCTTTTATATAAGTGTCAAATTCTCTCTTATACCTGACGACATGAAGCCTGGAAGGAGTTACGACCATAGCTTTTGCTTTACCACCAATCTTCTTCATAGTTACCTGACGGAAGTGCTCTATCATTATTTCTGTCTTCTGTGACAGGTTATGAGGATGGAGAGACATAAATCTTGCAATGGCTCTGGCGGCTTTCTTTTTGTTTAAGAGTGGATCGTCTTCTATGGCTTTTGAAAGTTCAAAGAATGATTTATAAGTCGTATAATTCTTAAGGACATCCATAATAAAACCTTCTTCTATGGCCTGTCTCATAGAGTATAGATGAAAAGCTACAGGGTTACCTGATGCATCTCTTACACCGAATACTTCAAGGGTTTTTGCTTTCGGTGTGGCAGTAAAGGCAAAGAAACTGAGGTTCTTCTGTCTGCCCCTTGCCAGCATGGATTTAGATATTAATTCTCTGAGTTTATCTTCCGGGTCATCCAGGTCATCAAATAGAGCTTCTTCTTTTGCTGCTTCTTCCAGGTCTGTAATACTGAGAACTTCCTTCATCGTCTTTGCAGCCTCTCCCCCCTGGGAGCTGTGAGCTTCGTCTACAATGACGGCATAAGTCCTGGATGGCAGTTCACCTATTTTATCTATGACAAATGGGAATTTCTGCAGGGTAGTGATTATAATATTTCCACCTGATTCCAGAGCTGTTGCTAATTGGCCAGAATGCTTATCTATCGGAAGAACCACACCTGGCTTATGTTCAAACTGATAGATAGTGTTCTGGAGCTGCTGGTCAAGAACTTTACGGTCTGTTACAACTATAACGGAATTAAATATCCTGTTATCTTCTGCATTATGGAGACTGGAAAGGCGATAAGCGAGCCAGGCTATGGAATTACTTTTCCCGCTTCCAGCAGAATGTTGTATAAGATAATTCTTACCCGGACCTGATTCCGTAGCATCAGCAGCAAGTTTTCTTACCACATCCAGCTGATGATATCGGGGAAATACAATTTTCTCTTTCTTTATTACCTTACCGTCATACTTAAATTCCTCTGTCTGTATGTGAAGAAATCTGCCTATAATATCCATCCAGCTATCCTTTGTCCAGATGTATTCCCACATGTAAGATGTTCTGTGTCCGTCAGGATTTGGAGGATTGCCTTTTCCGTTATTATATCCTCTGTTAAATGGCAAGAACCTGGTATCTTTCCCGGAAAGTCGTGTGGTCATATATACTTCATCTGTGTCTACCGCAAAATGAACGAGGGCCCTTTTCTTAAATTTAAAGAGCAGTTCATTCGGATCTCTGTCCTGTTTATATTGTTTCATGCTGTTTAAAACAGTCTGGCCGGTAAACTGGTTCTTTAATTCTACTGTAGCAACAGGAAGGCCATTTATGGATAAAACCATATCGAGTCTATTATTATTCTTCTTACTGTATTCTACCTGTCTTGTTACAGTGAGGATATTCATCTTATAAAGTCTTTCCGTTTCAGGGTTGAGGCCGCTTACAGGTTTAAAGTATGCCATAGAGAAAATAACTCCGTAATCTGTAATACCTTTACGCAACACATCAAGAATACCCCTGTTATCAAGTTCGGTATGAATGCGTTTAATGAGTTTTTCTTCTATACTGTCACCATGTATTTTATTAAGTTTATCCCATGATTTTGGCTGACTGTCTCTGAGGAATTTCATAAGTATTTTTGTATCCATGGCATATTCTACCGAGAAATCCTTTGGATTGCCTTTTATATAGCCGCCATGAGTTATGAGATGTTCTTCTATGGCTGTTTCAAAGGCTGTTTCATCATGAACTGACATTTATACTTCACCTCTTACATCTATTTTGCCGGTTACTACATCGGAGATTAAGGTTGTACGGTATTCTTTGAGGAGGGATATTTGTTGCTGGGTTTTATTGATTATTGTATCTATTTCCATACATTTACACTCTAAAGAGGCAGCAATTTCTTTCTGTTCGTCTATTTTAGGTAAAGGAATATATAGATCTCCAACATCTATTAAGTAAATAGCTTGTTGGGCGCTTGATTCTGAGGCTAATAATAAGTTTTCTTTAATTCTATCAAGATTTAAAGCATAATATAAATAAATAGGACAGATAGTTTTCTTAGGTTTTATCAATATTACACTACCCATAAGACAGAACATTTCATCGCTTTCAACAAAGCCTATTCTCCCTATAGTTGCTCCTCTACTCACCATTAAAATATCTCCTTTTTCAGGATTACATCTATTCCTAAACTTCATAGCATCTTCAATATTTATAAATTTATCTACATCAAATGAAAGCCTTCGCTCTCGAACATCCTTTGCAGATAATAATGGAATGCCTTCATTTGCAGTTCTAGGAGATATATGTTCTCCATCTGTAATTTTTCTACTTGCAAATTTTAATTTCATTACTTTCCAATGCTCCGGCACCTCTCCCAGCCACTCTATACCACTATCCTTCATAGGCACATCAGGATTTAATCCTTTAGTTACAGCCTGATTAATTACAGCAGTACGGTATTCTTTCAGGAGTTCTATGAGTTTTTGTTTCTTTTCTATGAGGGTATCTATCTGGATGGTCTTATAAATAATACTCTCTGCAATTAACCGCTGTTCTTCTATCGATGGCACAGATATTAATTTATGATAGGCTTCTTCTCTGGCTAATCCTGGAACAGCAGCATCTTTTGTATATTCATCTAATCTTAAAATATCCAATACATATCGTAGCCAATATAGATTATGCTTTGTTGCGGTATTATCAATGTAGTAAGTAGTATCAATAGGGAAACACTCTATATCTGAGAAATTGATTTTCCCAAAAGATCCCTTTCGCCCAATTATAATACAGGGCTTATTCGTAATAGCCTTATTATGATAACCGGTAATACCATTCGAACCATAGACAGGAATAGCACCTTCCATTCTATTCTCATTGGATAATGAATCACCATAAATGAAGTTACTTACCCATTTTAATTTAGATATACCCCAATGCTCCGGCACTTCTCCCAGCCATTCAATTCCTGACTCCTTATACTTCGGATACCTCTTAAACTCACTCATTCTTCTTATCTCCATTACTCTTCTTATCTATAATCAGTCTCTCTCTTGCCACACGAATAACCTCATATAACTTCTTCTGCAGTACCTCACGGGGAAGAAGTTCTGTCAGATATTCAGCAACACGGATTCCACTCTGTTCCAGTTGCAACAGCTCTATATGCTCAACAGATTTACCGGCACATAGGATAAGCCCAAGAGGAGACTCCTCATAGGGCTGACGTTCATACTTATCAAGCCACCTGAGATATAACTCCATCTGTCCCTTATCAGAGGCTTTAAACTTGCCAAGTTTCAAATCTATAGCTATTAGACGTCTTAACCGCCTGTTATAGAAGAGGAGGTCAATGTAATAATCTTCATTATCTATAGTTATTCTCTTCTGCCTGGCAATAAAAGCAAAGTCTTTCCCTAACTCCATAAGGAAATCTCCAATTTCTCTGAGTATGGCACTTTCCAGGTCATGTTCACTGTATGTGTCAGCAAGCCTAAGGAAATCCAGCATATATGGGTCTCTGAAGATAAGGTCAGGGGACATCTGTTCTGTTTCTTTAAGGGCAGTTAACTCTTGCTTTATCAGCTCCTCTGGCTTCCTGCTTATAGCTGTCCTCTCATATAACATGCCCTGGATTTTCTTGTTGAGGGTACGGACACTCCATCTTTCAATCTGGCACATTTGAGTATAGAAATCCCGTGATAGAGGGTCATTAAGGTATATTAACTGGCAGAAATGAGACCAGCTTAATTGTCCAGACACTGTCTGGACAATCTTGTTATCGGGGAAAACCTCTGAGAAGCGCACCATATTAAACAGATTAGTCCTGCTGAACCCCTGCCCATATTCCTGTATCAGCTTTACAGAGAGTTTATCTATTACCTGCTTCCCATATTCTGCTCGCTCCTGTCCCAGTATATCCTTCCTTATTCTCTCGCCAACATTCCAGTATAAAATAACCATTTCAGAATTAACAGACAAAGCAACTCTTGTTCTGGAAGATTCAATGAGAGATTTAATATCATTAAATAGACTGTCCAAATTGGATGTATTTATTACAGGCATTAAATCCTGTTTATCTTTATCTTTTACACGTTTCTTTCCCATATTAAATACCTCTTACTTTAATATCTCCTGCAATAGTCCCTCTGTCTCCTGTTCCAGTGCCAGTATATCTGTTCTTATTTCAGAAAGACTCCTGAGAGGCTTATATTTATAGAAGTACTTTGTGAAGTTTATCTCATATCCTACCTTGGTCTTCTTATCATCTATCCAGGCATCAGGTACATGTGGAAATACTTCTCTTTTGAAATAAGTCTCTATATCTTCTTTCAGAGGCACATTCTCTGTGTCCCTCAAAATGGCATCAGGTTCAGGATTACCTTTACTGTCTTTACAGACCTCTGCCGTTTCATCCCTTTCAGACAGGGCATTTATTATGCCTTTCATAAGAGCGGGGGATATATCCAGACCTGACTTTTTCAGGTGACCTTTAAGTACCTTTGTGAATTCGTCCTTGTTTTTACATACCGTATCATCCATAGCTGACAGGGCATTCATTATTAACTGCTGTGTATCTTTCCCCTTCTGTATTTCCTCTGCAGCAGCGTCACCCTTCTTCTTACTGGAAGCAAGGGACTTAAAGGAACTTTCTTCCTGAAGTTTATCAAGCCTTTCTTTATTTACACAGAAGTTAAGCCTGAGAGGTCTTTCAACTGTTATAGTGGAATAGCCGAAATACTCATTATCAAATATCTTGCAGTATTCTCCCTCTTTAAAATCACCGTATATTCTGGTGATTTCTTCTATATGTTTATCACTTATTTCATTACGTTTATTTCCCAGGCTTCGTGACATCTTCTGGAAGAACTCCACTGCATTTATCATCTGGATTTTGCCTTTCCTCTCAGGGAGCTTCCTGTTAGTAACAATCCATACATAAGTGGCTATTCCTGTGTTATAGAAGAGTTGCTCCGGCATTGCTACTATAGCCTCTAACATATCATTTTCAATAATCCATTTACGGATCTCACTTTCACCGCTTCCGGCGCTACCAGTAAACAGGGGAGAACCATTAAAGACAATGCCAATCCTTGAACCGCCATTATCAGAAGGTTTCATTTTGGATATCATATGCTGAAGGAAAAGGAAAGAACCATCACTTATCCTGGGAAGACCTGCTCCAAATCTACCGGCAAAGCCAAGTTTCTCATGTTCATCTTTTATCTCTTTCTCTACCTTCTTCCACTCCACTCCAAAGGGTGGATTTGAAAGCATGTAATCAAACTTTTCATTCTTCAATCCATCTGTACTGAATGAATTACCGGATTTAATATTACTGGCATCCTGGCCCTTTATGAGCATATCTGATTTGCATATGGCATAGGACTCGTCGTTAAGTTCCTGGCCGAATACTTCCAGTATGGCATCAGGATTGAGTTCCCTCAGGTATTCTTCTGAAATGGATAGCATACCGCCGGTCCCGCATGCAGGGTCATACATAGTCTTTACAATACCCTTTTTAACCAGTATGTCTCTATCATTAATGAATAACAGATCTACCATGAGCCTTATAACTTCCCTGGGAGTAAAATGTTCTCCGGCAGTTTCATTTGAGATTTCAGAGAATTTCCTGATAAGTTCTTCAAAGATATAACCCATTTCCAGGTTGCTTACTTTATTATGAAAATTAAACCCTGCCTTCTGGTTAAGGACCGGATCAATATTCTGTATCTTCATGGTTTCAATCTTCGGAAGGAACTCCAATACCTTTTGTTTAGTAGGGGCCAGGACACAGTCTAATCTTCTCAGGACTGTAAGAGGTAATATCACCTTCCCGTATTCTGACTGCTTATAATCACCTCTGAGAAATTCTGCAATACTCCATATAAATCCAGCATGTTCATTAATGTTTACCATTTACATTTACTCCTTATATAAATCCCTATTTCTATACCTCAAATAGATTTATATATTCTATTCTATTATTTATAAACCCTGCAGGAATAATATTAAAAGATATGAGAAGCAAATAATAAGTAAAAAAGGTAGATAAATTACTTCTATTACACTTTATACCTCTCTAAATATTTGCCACATCCCGGGATTTATTCGTCAAGTAAATACAAATAAGTTCAAAAATTTATATATTTATTCTCTTTATTTAAAATATTTACGACTATACATGTCGATGGGTTTCACAATGCATGTTACTTTGCAGTTATTATCTGTGCTGTCGGTCTGGCAGGAATGGTTCTGGCAAAACCGAATATATCTGTCAGGAGCGAAAGCACCATTCGTCTCAGAACAGGAAGATTTTGAAAGGAGAAATAAATATGGTTCGTCTTTTAAGTGCTATTCCTTATTATAAAGAAAATGGGAAGGAATACATACACATACAGGTCCATGTTAAAAATGCCGGAGACCCACTTTACAGAAACGTAATAATTCATTACAGAGATACATCAACATGGGCCAATAAATCGCTGAAGTTAATACAGACTTTTAAAGAGCATTCTCTATACTCAGGTTCTTTGCATAAATCATCTGCCGAATTTGTAATTAAATATGAAACAGATAACGGTATTTTCTGGGATAATAATGGCGGTGAAAATTATAAAGTAAGCACAAAAGAAATGCATGGTTATGATATAGGTACAGTAGGAGGTAATATTGCATTATACAGCAGTAAAATTCTGGTTCAGGTATTTCAGAAATTCGGACATATGTTACCGTATTACGGAATAGAAGGCACTATTTATGTGAAAAATACGGGGAAGAAAAAAAAGGCAGGTTTTAAACTTTCCTCTGACGGATGGGTTACATCAATGGATTTACCTGCAGTTTATGATAAAACTATTGCTGTGGACGGCACAGTTTCCCTTATAGAAGTATGGAAAGTTTATCCGAATTTCATATCTATAGGAGATACACCGGGTAATGAATTTGTATTTGCCGCCTATTTGATTGACGAAGAGAAAAATATAACCTGGTGGGATAACAATTTTGAATGTAATTATTCTCTTTTAAAAGCTGAAGATTCTGAAATAAAATAGGACAGTGATTTACAGGATTTATATGAGAAGCTGTCCTCCCATCACGGATTATGCTTCTCATATAAATTTCCGAAATCCCTGTCATTTTTTCTGAGTACTATTTATCTTGAGAGATGCGAAGAGGCAATCCAGCATTTCTATGCTGTAAATAGCATCTTCCTGTTTAAATTCTCCTGCCAGGGTAAGAAAAGTAGTATTTGTAGCTACAGAATAACCGGATGCACCGGCATTGGACTCTGATGTGCTGCTTTTTTGAGCATAAAACAGAGCGGCATTATAAAGGTCTTTCGCTGTCCTTGCCAGCACCTGTTTTGTGAAAATTAACACATTGTTTCTGTTTTGAGGAGTGACGTCAAATTTTATCTTATCAAAACCTACAAAATTACCTTCATCATCAAAAAGAGAGCTATAGAAGAACTCTAATATTTCGTCACCTTCTTTTCCTGTTTCTTTGCCGAAATTCAGAGATTCTATCTGTTTATCCATTTTATCAAATTTTTTCATGATTGCCGTTAACTGTTTATAAGCCTCTTCATTTGATATTTTTTTATTGTCAATCTCTTTTATAATTGCTTTTATCTGACCTGAATAGAGTTTTACTTCATCGTAGTAACCTTTCATTTTCTCTTCTTCAGTTCTGTTATCACATCCGAATATTATCAATGGCAGAAATATAAGTATATATGGTATAAATTTTTTGATTAACATAAAAATTTCTCCTTTTTCAGTGAGCAGTGAGTTATTCTGCTCACTACTCACTAATATGCTTTTGAAAAAATAGCCTTTACATTGGAAGGTTTTCCGCAGCAAATACAGGTTCCGGCATCTTCTCTGCCATCCATGGGTAACGATCTGATTGTAGCTTTTGTATCTTCTTTAATTTTCTCCTCACATTCAGCCCCCTTACACCATCCGGCTCTGACAAAAGCTTCATCTTTTTCATAAAGATTTTTAAAATCTGTATAATTATCTATATTAACGGTATTTTCCTCTCTGAATTTCCTGTGTTTTTCCAGAAGTGTTTTCTGAATATCTGACAGTAACTCATCTATAGAAGATGTGATGTTATTTATAGATACTGTCGATTTTGTACCTATATCCCTTCTTGCAAGCACTACCTGGCCTTTTGCAAGATCCTTTGGGCCCAATTCTATTCTGACAGGCACGCCTTTTTTCTCCCATTCGAAGAATTTAGCACCCGGCTTTTCAGTATCTCTGTCATCTATTTTGACTGTATATTTATTTCCGAGATCGTCTTTTATCTTTTTACAGACCTCCATAACCTGTGACATTTCTTCAATAGTTTTGTAGATAGGGACTATGACTACATGAACAGGTGCTATTTTAGGAGGCAGAACCAGACCGTTATCATCACTGTGAGACATAATAAGGGCACCTATGAGTCTTGTGCTTACCCCCCAGCTTGTCTGCCAGGCATATTCAAGCTGTCCCTGTTTATTCTGATATTGAATATTGAATACCTTTGCAAAATTCTGTCCCAGATTATGGGATGTTCCTGCCTGAAGTGCCTTTTTGTCCTGCATCATTGCTTCAATTGAATAGGTTCTGAGGGCTCCGGCAAATTTCTCACTTTCCGATTTCAATCCTTTAATGACAGACATGGCCATATAATCTTCCACACAGGCCCTGTAGACTTCCAGCATACGGAGAGTTTCTTCTTCTGCTTCTTCATGGGTGGCATGCACCGTATGGCCTTCCTGCCATAAAAATTCTGTTGTTCTGAGGAACAGTCTTGTTCTCATTTCCCATCTCACCACATTTGCCCACTGATTATAAAGCAGCGGCAGATCTCTGTAAGATTTAACCCATTTTGCATAGGTGCTGCAGATTACTGTTTCAGAGGTAGGTCTTACTATGAGGTTTTCCTCAAGTTTTTTACCTCCTGCATGGGTTACTACTGCCAGTTGAGGGGCAAAACCTTCTACATGATCTGCTTCTTTCTTTAAAAAACTTTCAGGTATGAATAACGGGAAATAGAGGTTTTCATGACCTGTTTCTTTAAACATTTTATCAAGTACATTTCTTATATGTTCCCATATGGCATAGCCGTAGGGTTTTATAACCATACAGCCTTTAACGGCTGAATGTTCGGCAAGATCTGCCTGTGCTATAATATCTGTGTACCATCTGGAATAATCTTCACTTCTTTTCGTAATACCTTTCACTTTTATTGACTCCTTCCATTAACTGACCCGGATGTTCAGGATTAAAGATTTATATGATAAGCGTAACGCATGACGGGAGAAATAAATTCTCATTCTTCTTTGTGCTAGAACCGATCATAGCTGTTAACAGGATTACCGGGGCCATATATCAATCATTAAATACTTTTATCCGGTTTACCATTATAATTGTTATATAATACTAAATGAAATGGATTTTTGCAAGGTTTTTATATGAGAGAATCGTAACACATTACGTGGAAAGAGCAGATTCTTATTCTTTATTGTAACCGGACGGTCATGAATGTCAGTAATAACTGAGATTTATAAATCAGTCAGATAAAATAAAGAGGAGAGGTTTTTTTATATTCTTTTTCCGTAACAAGTAATTTATAATCTCTTATATCTGTAACTTCTGAAATTTTTTTAATAATTTTAACAGCATCTCCCTCTTCCCTTCCATGAACCATAGTGTATAAATTATAAGGAAGATCAGGTAGTTGTGGCCTTACATAACAGTGTGATATTTCGATGTAACCTGCCATTACAGAGCCTGTTTCTTCAAGTTTTTCCTGTGGTACCTGCCATAAAACCATAATATTTTCTTTATAACCTGCTTTATTATGTTTTACTCTGGCACCAAATCTCCTTATTATGCCATTTTCTTTAAACGTTCTGAGTCTTTCTATCAATTCATCTTCCGTAATTCCAAGTCTGTTTGCTATTATGTTAAAAGGTTTTGAGCATAAAGGAATTCCATGCTGAAGTTCTCTTATAATATTTTTATCAAATTCCGTTAAAAGTTTCATTTAAAAGTCAAAACTCACTTTAATTTTAAACATTTTTTCTGCAGGCAGATTATAAATTTCATTTATACCGGTTCTGCATTTAATATCTTCTATAATTCTGTTTATTTCTTCATCTGATTCACATATTAATGTAAACCAGAGATTATATTCATTAGCTCTCCCGTAGTTATGAGTAACCTGATAATAGGAATTAATTATGTCAACTGTTTCTTTTAATTTCTCCTGCTGCACCTTCATAGCTACAAGAGTGCTTTTATACCCCAGATGTTTGCTTGAGAAAACCGGCCCTGTTTCCCTTATAATATTATTTTCTTCAAGTTTCTTCATTCTTTCTATTAATTCTTCTTCAGTAATATTGATAGTATGAGCCAGTTCTTTATAGGGTTCCCCGGTTATGGGAAAATTATTCTGTATTAAATTCAGTATATTTCTGTCCGTATCGTCCATAATGATTTAATTCTACGATTATTTCAGATTCCTTTTTGTTGTTTTGTAAGTTGGATTAAATTTTGGTTTTAGTTTTGTAAAAATAAACGTAATCGTAACAAAATATAACACAAAAAAACAGCAGGCTACTTATATTATATAATCTATACTTTTACAGATAAAAAAACTGGTATTTTTCAGACAAGCTCTAACCGCTAATAGCTAATTAGCCTTAAATTTAAAAATTACAATTGTTTTTAAGAAATATGCAAAAGTATAGTATCTTATATATATTGAAAATTTAATAATGGCACTTTCCCAATAAAATCATAAAGCAGGCAGATTTTTCTCTGCCCGCTTCATCTGAGCGGCATATTCATAATCTTTTTTTCCTTTCTTTATTACTGAGGCATATTTGTTGCTAACATTGAAACATAGATTAAACAATACAAGCAGAAACTATTATTTTTTTGAACTTTGCTCTGAAATACTTTCTTAATCATTTTATTCAACTCCTTTCTTAATTTTATTTATAGTGTATTTCATAACTTATTAGAATTTAACTCGTCGTGACGCGTAACGCGTGACGGGTTTAATCCCTGCGCATCACGCATTATGTATTACGTATTACGAGCTCTTTATTTATGGATAGTTTTTTTTATTTCTTTCAATGATTGAATTATAAAATAAAGATATGAAGAAATTATGAAGAAGACGAGAATGTTTTGTGAAGAAAATATTTAAAAAAACATTCCCCCTGTTTCTCACAAAAATAGTCTACCGGACTTTTCGAGGGGATGGACTAAATATTTAATAAAATTTTTTGAGATCATATTTTTTTGTGTAAGAGCACTAAGTGCTTATAACGGTAATTATTCCACTGGTTATAGTCGTGACGCGAGAAGACCAGATTATCCGGTGTCGTATTTACTGCTGGCAGCACTAAGGAAATTATGAAAAAATGCAAAAGTATAGATTTTTATATAATAACTGTAGGAATCGCATCACATGGAAAGAATTATAATAGTTATAATAAAACAAGGAGGAATGACAATGAGTATCGAATCGGCAAAATTATATATTGAAAAAATAAAGACAGATAAAGAATTTGCCAGAAAAGTAATGGAGTGTAAAGATACAGAAACCCGTGCAGCCTTCGTGAGAGGAGCAGGGTTTGACTTTACCTTTAATGAACTGAAAGAAAAAACAGCAAGGTTAACCGATAACGACATGGAATTTATATCAGGTGGAGGTTCCAGCAAGTGCTGTACGCCATATATGGAATTTATTCAATAATGAAGGGGGGTAAATTAAAATGAAAATCACAATTCTTTGTAATAACAGTGTTAAAACATTCTATCCATGTATAGGAGAACATGGTTTTTCAGCCTTCATAGAAACAGATTACGGAAATTTTTTATTCGATACTGGAAAAGGTATCGGTATCATTGAAAATGCAATCACACTGAACAAGGATTTACATACTATAAAAGCTTTAATCCTCAGTCATGGCCACCACGATCATTGCGGTGGCATGGAAAAATTATTCAAGTATATAAACAGGCCTTTACCGGTTTATGCCCATCCTTCTATATTTTCAATAAGATATAGTTTAAAAGGTGAAAAAAAATCATTTGCCGGCATACCTTTCAGGCGTGAATATCTTGAGTCTCTGGGAGCTGAATTCAGGATGATTACAGATTTCACTCAAATAGTCGAAGGTTTATATGTTACAGGTGAAGTAAAAAGAAAAAATTCATTTGAAATGCCGGAAAACAATTTACTTGCCATATCAGAAACTACCGGAGAATTAGAAACAGATCCGTTACTTGATGATTATTCACTGGCAATCAATACAGATGAAGGAATTGTTCTGCTTCTGGGGTGCGCCCATGCCGGCCTGGTTAATATAATGGAGCATATATCGGAAAAACTTCATATTGATAGGATTTATGCGGTAACAGGGGGAACTCATCTGGCAGATGCAGGCACCATGAGAATTGAAAAAACTATTGAAGCATTAAACAAATATAAAGTAATAAAAATCGGTACCTGTCACTGTACAGGGCCGGAAAAAGAAGCTGTTCTGAAAGCAGCACTGGGCAACAGGTTTTTCTTTGCCCAGGCCGGCTGCGAAATTATCATATCTCATACAAACAATTAAATAATTAAATAAAGGTTTACTATATTTATTTTTTATTATAACATGCTCATAATCAGCTAATAAAGAGCAAAATCAATCTTTCATGCATATAAAAAATTGGACACACTTTTGACTTGACTTTCACATATTAGTAATATAATCTGAATATTACAGTTAATTTATTTCTTTTCTGAGGAGTGTGTGCCATATTTTGTTGGGTACCAATTTACCTGTTGCGGTAATAAGAGTTAAAAATGTTTTTTTAGCAGGAATTTTTTCCAAAAAAAAGAACTCACTAAATTGTATTTATTAAAATTATTTCTAGTGATATATTACTGACTAAAACTGAATTACCTACGAATCAATTCGTAGGGTTCCTGTTTCATTGACCGTGCTTGC
>CAYSLJ010000144.1:0-17655 GCA_964431735.1 uncultured Synergistia bacterium
CGCATTACGCATTACGCATCACGCATCACGCATCACGCATTACGCATTACGCATCACGCATCACGCATTACGATTATATTCAACACAAAAAATATTCGAGAAATTTTTCACGATAGTATTGACATACCGATAAAAAGATAATATAATGAAATCGTGAAAAATTTCTCGATAAAAAATTCACGATATATTCACGAAAGGAGGAGTTTCTATGGAAGAAAACATTAAAGAAGTATCTCTGCCGACAATGAAAAGACTCCCCTATTATTATCAATATCTGAAAAGACTTCAGGCACAGGGGCGGGAAGTCGTATCCTGCAGTAATCTGGCAGAAGGACTGAATGTTGATGCCACACAGGTCAGAAAGGATCTGTCCGTTACAGGCGTAAAAGGAAGTCCCAAGATAGGATATCCTGTATCATCAACCATTACTGCCATAGAAAAATTTATGAACTGGGATAATATGACCGATGCTTTTCTTGCCGGCGCCGGTAATATGGGTAGAGCAATTCTTTCTTACGAAGGGTTTAAACAGTACGGATTAAAGATTGTAGCAGCTTTTGACATAGATGAAAAAAAGACAGGTAACGAAATTAACGGAATAAAAATATTACCTCTGGAGAAACTCAAATCCCTTGCACAGAGAATGCATATACACCTGGGAGTAATTACTGTGCCGGCAGAACAGGCACAGTCTGTGGCAGACCTTATGGTATCGGGAGGCATAAAAGCCATATGGAACTTTGCCCCCATCAATCTGGAGCTGCCGGAATCCATTATAGTGCAGAATGAAAATCTTGCCTGCGGTCTGGGCATACTCACGAGAGAAGTTAACAGAATTCAGTGGTCGTAAAGCGTAACGCGTGACGCGTGACGGGAATAAAACCTTTGATTATCTGATTATGGCCGGGTCAATAGGAATAACAAGAAAATCTCCCTCTAAAAAATCCAGGGAACTGTGTAAAAAATGTTAAAAACAATAAAATCCCCCTCTAAAAAATTTAAAAGAAGGTGTAAAAAATGGTAGAAGCAATAAAATCTCCTGCAAGAAAATTTGAATTTTTATATAACGAGGCAATTAGTTAAAGGACGGTGTAAAAAATGGTAGAAACTATAAAATCTCCTGCAAGAAAATTTGAAGTTCTCTGTAAAATACTGGACAGTTATTCAAGGGATCCTGCCAGACTCATCCCCATACTTCAGGCAGTTCAGGAAGAATATCGTTATCTTCCTGAAGAAGTAATGACTTATATAGCAACATCTCTTGATATTCCGCCTTCAAAGGTTTATGGTGTAGCCACATTTTATTCCCATTTTGCTCTGGAACCAAAAGGTAAATACGTAATAAAACTGTGTGACGGTACTGCATGTCATGTAAAAAAATCCACATCCATACTCGAAGCACTTTATAAAAAACTGGGAGTGGATGAGAAACATAGAACAACACCTGATATGCTGTTTACGGTAGAGACTGTATCCTGTCTGGGAGCGTGCGGACTTGCTCCCGTAGTGGTCATAAATGACGATGTACACGGACAGATGACTCCTGAAAAAACCATTTCAATCATAGACGAAATAATTAAAAATTCGTAATTATTATGAGGAGTGTAACGCGTTACGCGTTACCAGTCACGATATTTATAAAGGAGTGTAAAAAATGAATACACTTTTAGAAAAAATAGAACAAGATTACAGAAAAAAATCGGAAAACATAAAGAAAAGGGTTATTGTATGTGCCGGTACAGGCTGTGTGGCAAACGGAGCGCTTAAAGTATATCAGGCTTTTATAGATAATCTGAAAAAGGAAAATCTTGATGTAATAACAGAACTTAAAGAAGAAAATGACGGAAAATCCATTCTCGTATCACACAGCGGATGTCAGGGCTTCTGTCAGATGGGCCCTCTGGTCACAATAGAACCGGAAGGTCTCTTTTACACCAGGGTAAAACCGGAACATGTACCGGACATAATAAACCATACTCTGAAAAACGGTGAGATTTTAGAAAATCTCCTCTATGAAGATCCTTCTACAGGGAAACACTGTAACAGGACTTCCGATATTCCTTTTTACAAAAGGCAGAACAGATTTGTCCTGAAGATGTGCGGACTCATTGATCCGGAAGATATACATGAATATATTGCAAACGGAGGTTATGAAGGTGCGAAAAAGGCATGGACTGAGATGTCTCCAGAAGCAATCTGTGAAGAGATACTTTACTCCGGACTGAGAGGCCGCGGAGGCGGAGGATTTCCTACAGGAAAAAAATGGAACCTCACAAGAGTGGAAGCAGGAGAAAAAAAATATGTTATCTGTAACGGTGACGAAGGAGATCCGGGAGCTTTTATGGACAGAAGCGTAATGGAAGGCAATCCTCACAGTGTAATAGAAGGTCTTATGATAGCAGCCCGCGCCACAGGCGCCGATGAAGCATATATTTATGTCAGAGCAGAATATCCTCTCGCAGTAAAAAGATTGAAAAAAGCCGTTTCTCAGGCTGAAGAGATGGGAATTCTCGGAGAAAATATTTTCGGTACAGGTAAAAAACTTGCCTGTCATGTAATGGAAGGTGCAGGTGCCTTTGTATGCGGAGAAGAGACTGCTCTTATGGCTTCCATAGAAGGCAAGAGAGGTATGCCTTCACCCAAACCTCCTTTCCCTGCAAAAAAAGGGCTCCACGGTAAACCCACAGTCATAAACAATGTGGAAACACTTGCAACAGTGCCACTTATAATAAATAAAGGTTCCCGATTTTTCAGATCTCTCGGCACAGAAGGCTCTCCGGGAACAAAAACATTTGCTCTTACAGGTCATGTGGCAAATACAGGTCTCATAGAAGTTCCTTTCGGTACAACTCTGAGGGAAATTGTCTATAACATAGGTGAAGGTGTTACAGATGACGAAGGACATATTACAGGTAAAGGTTTTAAAGCAGTACAGATAGGCGGCCCGTCGGGAGGATGTCTTACAGAAGAACATCTGGACCTTCCGATGGATTTTGACTCCCTTCTATCGATAGGCGCAATGGTAGGTTCCGGCGGTCTTGTAGTAATGAACAAAGAAACATGTATGGTCAGTGTGGCAAGGTTTTTCATGCAGTTTACTCAGAATGAATCGTGCGGCAAATGTGTTCTCTGCAGGGAAGGTACGAAGCAGATGCTTTCACTCCTTGATGACATAATAGAAGGAAGGGCTACGGGAAAAACGCTGGAGCTACTTGAAGAACTTGCTCTGGTAGTAAAAAAAGGCTCTCTCTGCGGCCTGGGCAAAACTGCCCCCAATCCCGTATTGTCTACATTAAAATATTTCCGCGCAGAATATGATGCCCATGTATTTCAAAAAAGGTGTCCTGCCGGGAGATGCAAGGCTTTATTGAAGGTTGAAATAGATCCTGATAAATGTAAAGGATGCGGACTCTGTGCAAAGAAATGCCCTGTCAACGCCATTTCAGGCACAATAAGAAAACCGTTCACGATAGACAGCAATCTGTGTATAAAATGCGGAGTCTGTGCACAGATATGCAAGTTCAAGGCAGTGAAAGGAATTTAGGACGTGAAAAGTGAAAGATAAACATTACGTTGTACATATAATAACCTGGTCACTGGTCACTGGTCACTGATAACTGGTCACTGGTAACCGGTCACTGGTCACTGATAACTGGTCACTGAAAAATACGGAGGTGTAATAAAAAAATGAAAAATTATATAACAGTAGACGGAAAAGATATTCTCATAGAAGGAGAAAAAAATCTCCTTGAAGTCATAAGAAAAGCAGGTATAGATATACCTACATTCTGCTATCATTCGGAACTCAGCGTTTACGGAGCGTGCAGACTCTGTTTTGTACAGGTGGAAGGGAGAGGTATTGTGCCGTCATGCTCCACTCCTCCAGAAGGGGGAATGAAAATTAAAACCTCTACGGAAGAAATAAGACAGATGAGAAGAGTAGCAGTAGAACTGCTTCTTGCAAATCATGAACAGTCATGCCCTACATGTGAAAAAAGTTCTTCCTGTCAGTTACAGAGCCTTGCCAGAAGACTCGGAGTGAACAAAGTAAGATTTAAATCTACTATGAAACATAAGGAAATAGACATGTCAAATCCTTCCATAGTAAGGGATGTGAATAAATGTATTCTCTGCGGTGACTGTGTAAGAATGTGTTCCGAGATACAGGGTATAGGAGCAATTGATTTTGCCCACAGAGGGAGTGAGGTAATGGTTCTGCCGGCTTTCGGCAAATCCCTGGGACAGGTGGAATGTGTTTACTGCGGTCAGTGTGCATCCGTATGTCCTACAGGAGCACTTACGATAAAATCAGAAAAAAGGGAAGTCTGGAAAGCTCTCGATAACCCTTCGAAAAAAGTAGTGGCACAGATTGCCCCGGCAGTAAGGGTCGCTCTCGGAGAATATTTCGGACTTGAAGCAGGGGTTATAACTACGGGACAGATAGCGGCAGCACTGAAACACATGGGATTTGCCCGTGTTTATGACACATCCTTTGCGGCAGACCTGACCGTAATAGAAGAATCTACCGAATTCATTAAAAGAGAAGAAAAAGGAGAAAAACTCCCCCAGTTTACTTCATGCTGTCCTGCATGGGTTAAATTTGCAGAACAGTATTATCCCGAGCTGCTGACCAATCTATCCAGTTGCCGTTCTCCGCAGCAGATGTTCGGCTCCCTTGCGAAAGAAATTTTGCCTGACGAACTGTCAGCAGAAAAAGAAAATATAGTAGTAGTATCTTTTATGCCATGCAGTGCAAAAAAATTTGAAGCAAGGAGAGAGGAATTTCAGAAGAACGGTATAAAAGATGTAGATTATGTTATTACGACACAGGAACTGGGACAGATGATAGAAGAATCCGGTCTGGATTTCAAATCTCTCCAGCCTGAATCACTTGATATGCCAATGGGATTTAAAACAGGCGCAGGAGTAATATTCGGAAATTCCGGCGGAGTAAGTGAAGCTGTGCTCCGTTATGTAGCGGAAAAACTGGGAGGAGTAAAGCTGGACAGGGTGGATTTTTATGAAGTCCGCGGTGAAGAAGGACTCAGGGAAGCAAATATAAAAATAGGAGATAAGACAGTAAAACTTGCAGTCATATCAGGTTTAAAAAATGCCAGAACCATTATAGGAAAAATAAAAGAAGGACTCTGTCATTATGATCTCATAGAGGTAATGGCATGTCCGGGAGGCTGTATAGGAGGAGCAGGCCAGCCTGTAAGCCGCGATATTCATGCAAAGAAGAAAAGAACAAAATCCATTTATGATGCGGATAAAATGCTGGAACTTCATAAATCACAGGAAAATCCATATATTAAAGAATGTTATGACAGGGTACTTGAAGAAGCAGGAAGCAGTAAAGCCCACAGTCTTCTTCATACATGTTATCACAGCCGTAAAAGGATTGCAGAAGAATCCATTCCTCTCATTGCAGAGACAGAAAACACCATGGTAGAAGTAAAGGTATGTCTGGGCACAGGGTGTTATCTCAGAGGAGCACAGGATTTAATCTATAAACTTGCCGGCTATATAGAAGACCATGATCTTTTAACAACTGTAGATTTAAAAGGAACCTTCTGTTTTGAATCCTGTGACAGAGGACCTGTTGTAAGTATCGGAGATACTGTCGTAGAACACTGCAGTTTCAAAGATGCATGCAGGGTAATGGAAGAAAAGTTAAAGAGTATGGCAGTGGCAGTGACCAGTGACCGGTGAAGGGATACCTCACCCGTCACGCGTGACGCGTCACGATTATAGTAGGGGCGACCCCCTGTGGTCGCCCGGTACCGGTGAAAACACGCATCACGCATCACGACCCACCCGTCACGCGTTACGCGTTACGCGTCACGCTTCATACCACCCGAACAAAGAAGGGAGAAAAAAAACAATGATCCAGAAACAGGGACAGGTTATATATACGAACAAAGCGGCATGCCAGGACTGTTACAGATGTGTCAGAGTATGTCCTGTAAAAGCCATTCAGATGCAGAAAGGACAGGCTTTTGTCGTGGAAGAAAGATGTATTTCGTGCGGCACATGTGTAAGGGAATGCCCGCAGGGTGCAAAATCCTTCAGAAATGATATAGAAAAAGCAATATCTTTACTTGCAAACAATAAAGTAGCTGCAAGTATTGCTCCTTCTTTTGTGTCCCTTTTCGGAGAATGGGAAAGGGCATGTCTCCCCTCTGCTCTCAGAAAACTCGGATTTTCCTATGTGGCGGAAACAGCTGCAGGAGCCTATTATGTAGCGAAAAAAACAGGAGAGATTGCACAAAAAAATAAAAGCCATCCCCATATATGCACTGCCTGTCCCGCCCTTGTAAGTTATGTGGAAAAATACATGCCTGAACTGATAGACCTGCTTGTCCCCGTAATGTCTCCCATGGTAACCCACGGGAAATATATTAAAGAAAAACTCGGTTCCAATACAAAAGTAGTCTTTATAGGCCCCTGTACGGCAAAAAAAGCAGAAGCAGACAGAGAGGAAAACAGACAATATATAGACTGCGTACTTACCTTTACGGAACTCTTCGAATGGTTTTCAAGAGAAGAAATAAATCTGGAACGATGCGAGGAAAGCAATTTTAATGAGGAACCACACGGAGACAGCAGATATTTTCCCATTGCAGGAGGTCTGGCAAAGACTGCAGCCATGAGTAACGATATACTGGATATAAGTTTTCTGCCTTTAAGCGGCTTTGATGAAATAAAAGAAGCTCTGGAGAATATTTCTCCTGATTCAATGACTCTCATAGAACCTCTTTTCTGTCATCAGGGATGTATAAACGGCCCCGGCATACCGAAAGAAAAGAATATTTTTCAGAGAAGACTCGATGTATTACATTATGCAAAAAAAAATAAAGGCACTGTAGCCGGAGATGAGTCAATATCTGACATAGAAACATCTTTTCACAGTGAGGAAATCCCTGAAAGAAAGGAAATAACAGAAGAAGAAATAAGAAAAGTTCTGGAAAAAACAGGCAAAACAAGAGAAGAAGATCAGTTAAACTGTGGCGCCTGCGGTTACCCGACCTGCAGAGATAAAGCAATAGCAGTCATACAGGGTATGGCAGAACCGGAAATGTGTATTCCCTATATGAGACGCCTTGCAGAACAGAGAAGCGATAAAATCATAGAAACAAGCCCCAATGGTATAGTCATACTGGATGATAAATTGAATATTATAAGTATGAATGCTGCATTCAGACAGCTTTTTATGTGTACCGAAAGCATTTACGGGAAAAGAATATCCTATCTTATAGATCCTGAACCATTTGAAAAACTTGCCTCAGGTGAAGAAAACTTCATAAAAACCACTGTAAAACATGAAGCCTATAATATTATCTGTCATGAAATGTTCTATAAACTGGAACAGGATAGACAGTTTGTAGGTATATTTGTAAATATTACCACTACAAAAGACAGCCAGGAAAAATTAAAAAACCTGAGAGCAGAAACAATAAAACAGTCGAGAGAACTTCTTGAACATCAGATAAATATGGCACAGGAACTGGCAAAATTCCTGGGAGAAAGTACTGCAAGAGGTGAAGAACTGGTACAGAACCTTGTACGCCTGGCAGAGGAAAAGGAGGATCATAAAAAAGACAGATGGTTAAAGGATATGTACATGTAGAAATAACGGTTGAGCAGAGTCCGAAAAAACCCGGCACACCCTGCGGAGATGTCTTACTATATGACAGAACCACTTCTGCTACTACAATAATCCTGAGCGACGGCCTGGGCTCCGGCATAAAAGCCTCTATAGCTGCAACAATATGTGCCTCACGCCTTCTGGAACTGCTCAGGAGAGACTTTTCTCTGAGAAATGCCGTCACAAATATTATTAAAACCATGAATAAAGCAAAAGAAAAAAATCTCCCCTATGCAGTATTTACAGTTATAAGGATTTTAAATGACGGAGAAGCAACTGTAATAACCTATGAAATGCCGCCTCCTCTCTTCATTGCAGGAAGAATTGCAAATATATTGAAACAGAGACAGATTATAATAGACACAGAAATAGCAGGAGAAGCAACCTGTTATGTGGAACCGGGCGATGGCATTATAGTTGTAAGCGACGGAATTACCATGGCAGGCATAGGATTGAGTCTCAAGAGGGGATGGCAGATAGAGGGAGTATGTAATTATATAAACACCTCTCTTTCAAAAGGTATGTCTATTTATGCTCTTCCGGCCCATATTCACAGGTATGGAAGAAGGTTATGGGAAGAAGAAGGAGGAGATGACTGTACTGCCGCACTTGCCTTCTGCAGGAAGGGAGAAACAGTGAACATACTTACAGGCCCTCCGGAGGATAAAAGAGATGATATAAAGACGGTAAATAAATTTATTCATTCGGAAGGAAACAAAATCGTCTGCGGTGCAAGCACTGCATCAATGGTAGCAAGAATTTTAGGGAAAACTGTTACAATAGACGAAGACTCATGCAGTGAATTATCTCCTCCGAAATACTATATAGAAGGTATAGATCTTGTCACAGAAGGAGCCATAACACTCAATCAGGTATATAATATAATAGATGAAGAAGAGGCCTATTATGAAAAGGATTCTGCAGTAACAGAACTGTGTGAACATCTGAAATCATCTGACAGAATTAATTTCTTTACAGGTAAGGCAAAAAACCCGGGACACATTCATATGGCATTTCAACAGAAAGGTGTTCTGCCAAGACATAAAATAGTACCTCTCCTGGGAGAAAAACTGGAAAAATCAGGGAAACTTGTTGTCATAGAATATGTATGAACCTGGATTTATATGAGAATCGTAACGCGTAATGCGTAACACGTGACGGGAGAAACAGATTATCATACTTCGTTGTGACCGAAACGGTCATGGCAGTTTTCAGGATTAAAAGGATTTTTATAATGTAACAAATATGTTTCTATAAGAATTTTTAAGCCGCCGGTTCTTTTTCCAGCGGCTTATTGCTATTCATGTTCACATATTGTTAACATTGTTAACAATAAATTAATATAGTTTACATTCTGTTAATTTACTTTATTGTAAAATTAGCTTATACTATGATCAGAACATTATATACAACAGGGGCGACCACTCATCGCCCCTGTAAGCAGAAAACAATTCCCTTCTATTGGATAATAGATGAAAATATTGCAAAATAATTATAACAAAAAAAAATATATAAATCAATAGTATCTTTCTGTTGAAAAGGAGGGCAGGAATAATGAAACAATCTTTATTCAAAAGAGGTATGTCTCTGGCAGAAGTGCTGGTTTCCATATCTATATTAAGTGTAATGATATTCAGTATTGCCGGAGGTATAAGTCTTACATTCTCATCTGTAAGGGTAGACAGAGATATAACAGATGCAATGAGTTTTGCCCAGCAAAAAATAGAACATATAAGATCCGACATTATAGATACAAGTAAATTCAGTTCTCTATCAGACATTCCCTGTTCCTTTACCGATATAAAAAACTCCGATACAAGCAGATTAATATATGATGTTACCGTATCAACTCTTGAAGGAGACAGCTTAAAAAAAGTTACATTGAGAGTATATTATCATGATAAAAAATCAGCAACTCCGCAGCCGTCCGGTAATAAGCTTATCCAGATCAGCACATACATTTCAAGAAAGTAGCAGCAAACCGGCAATTACTGAGGTAAGCATAAATAATATATATCTGCTCTCGTAACGCGTAACGCGTGACGGGAAGAAAACGTTTATTAAATGCTTATATTCAGGTCAGTTACTTCCTGCAAAAAACTATTATGATGAACTATTACAGTGTAGTTCACAACAAGTTACAGATAATCCCCGCGTCACGCGTCACGCGTCACGCGTCACGAAGCACTTAAATACGCTCATACCCATTTAAGGCTTATAAGAAAGGAGACATATTTATGAAATGCAACGTAAAAGGCCTGACTCTGACAGAACTACTGATAGCTACATTCATATTCCTTTTATGTACTTCTACTGTAGTATCTGTATGGTTATGTGTAAGAAAAATCTACACAGTTGACATTACTACCATAGATTCCAGAAGGGAACTCAGGACAGCCCTTCACAGAATGAATTCGGATTTTAAAATGGCAGAAACAATTTACACTGGAAGATCTTTTATATATAAAAGCAGAACCTATCAGATACCACCTGATCCGCTCTATCCGGAAAATCCCGGCTATACTATTGCAGTAGCTATTCCTGTAATAGATGCTCATGGCATAAGAAGCGGAAATTATACCATAACAGGTTATTTTTTGGAGGGACAGAGTAATCCGGACAGATATAATCCCGGAGCGCAGCAACTTGTAAGGTTTTGCTATAACACAACGGAAGGTACACAGGCAGGCCATGTAGATCCATTATCAATTAACCTTCAAACAGTTATTACCAGCAGTGATACAAATTTCACTGTTCTGGCCCATTATATTGAGCCACAGGGACTGGAATTTACCGTATTTGACCCTCCCAGAGGCATAAAAACTGCTGCAGTAAAAGTGGAAAGAAAGCTGGCAAACCTTCCCCCTGTTCAGCAAAAGATAGAATCCGGTTATTTTATGAGGAATAACAGGTAGAGACGTTTTATTAAAACATCTCTACAGAAAAAGGAGGTAAAACATATGAAATTCTTAAAAGAAATCTTCAGAGAAAAAGGTATAGCCCTCTTTACAGTCCTTTCCTTCGTACCTGTCCTTCTTCTCCTTCTCGGATGTATCGTTAAAGAAACAATCGCAGAATCATATTTTCTTCTCAGGGAAAAAAGAAGTGAACAGGTGTTCTATCTGACAGAGGCAGGTATAGACATGGCTTATTCCATATTCAGTGCAAATAATTTCGGCAAATATACCCATGAGAATGAAAATACTGAATATGAAGATGATGATCCTCTGTTCACAGGTATCCCTTCTTATCCAGGTTTTTCAAGAATCACAGAAGGAACTTACAAAGGATGGCTCAGATGGAAATGGGAACCAGGTGATCCCCATGATTCTATGCTCGGTTCATCTTACAGAGAGGAATTTATGTTCCAAATATATCCGGAAGAAAGTGACTTTATAATAAAATCCACAGGGAAAATATCCTGTGGAGGATATATGGCAAAATCCATAATTATCAGAGGTTCAAGAACAAATCTTCTTGATTATACAATCTTTGACAATCAGGATTTAAGTGAATTTGTCAGAGGCCCAAATCAGACTGTATACGGTAAAGTCCATACAAACGGTAATTTATATATGAGACCAAGTGGTTCAACTTTAAAATTAAAAAAAGACTCAAAAGGTATAATTTCCATAACCTGTGCAAGAAGTATTATAGCATCACAGGATGCGTGGGAAAGGCCATGGCAGTCAGGTTCTCGTATATATATAGATAATAATAACGGGAATGAAATAGAACTTACCGGAGGAGCATCAGGAGTGGCCTATGATCACCACCATACAGAGTGGGCGGAAAATATACCTGATAACGATAAAGGCTCACTTGATAGATGGGGCGGGACAGTAAAAGATTCTTCCACAGGAGCTCAGACTATCAATGTTCCGAATTTTCAATCCTTTACAGAAGGAGGCTATTATGATCAAAAAGCCATAGCATCAGGTTTGAGAATTACCGGTACCGGAGTAGAATACTTCAATGGTTCCAATTCAGTTCCGTCAACTGTACAGAATGCAGTAATAACTGCAGGGGAAAGAGTCTCAAACGGAGGATGCACTTCTTTCTGGAATGAAAATGAAGGGAGAACTGAAACAGTTGTAGATATAGATATTAAGAAACTGCTTGATCCTGACGGAAACGGAAACAGTTCCGATAAAATCTGGCCTGACAACGGAATAATTTATGCAGATACACCTGTAAGGATAATAAACAGTGAAGAACTTCCGGGGCCTGTAACAATAGTCAGTCCTTATAATGTATATGTAAAAAGTGATTTTAATATGGAATTACCGACTCAGTCAGACTATAACTATCATATTTCAAATCAGTCTTATACGAAAAAACAGCCTGCCGCAATATGCAGCACATCAAGGGTATATTTTCTGTCAGCAAGCTGGAAAGACTCTGAACATCCGGCCGGCACAAGGGTATTGAAATATGCCAACGATCCGAAAAAAACAGGATATACCAGTGATGCTTTAAATGTTATGGAAGTCAACGGGGCTATCATAGATGGCGTGCCTACAGTGGATGAAAGGTATTATAGAAAAAACTGGGGAGGTTCAACAAATCCCTTTTATAATAATAATTTAAATAATCAGTGGCCGAATGTAGACGATTTGCTTGAAGACTGGGGAACATCCAGAACTTTAAAAAAGAGAGGATCTATAATACATTTACAAAATTCCACTATGGCAGACTGGAATAATTCAAATACAGGAAGTGGTATAGCAGCATGGGTTACAGGGGCTCAATACAACCCTCCTTACAGAGATTACGGCCCTGACCCATCTCTTGCTACCAACCACCCCCCGGAATTCCCCAGAGGAGCACAGATTACATCATGGCAATCAGGAGGTGTCGAAAATGAATAATAGTTTACCGAAAGGTACTGTATTACAGGAAAAATATGAAATATACAACTGTATATCATCCAGAGAATTCTGTAATATATATAAAGGCTATGATCTTATTAACAAAAAAGAAGTAATGATAAAAGAATTACAGAACAGAGCTATAGATATTACTGACAGAGAAGAAGCTGTAAAAAAATTGACTGAAGAAGTAGAAATTTATAAACACTTAAAACATAAATATATGGCGTCGGTTCTGGATTATTTTTCCAGTACAGGTGCTGTATGCACAGAAAACAAACAGTTCATTGTAATGGAATATATAGAAGGTAAGACATTAAGACAGATAAAAGAGAAAAGAAATATACAAATAGAAGAAATTTCACAATGGATTGAACAGATATGCAATGTGTTTATCTTCATATCCAGAATAAATCCATCGTTATTATTTTATTATCTGTCACCGGATCATATAATGATAACGAAAGAAAATAATATAAAATTGATAAACTACGGCCTTATAAGAACATTCAGAAAAGGCCCTTATAAAAACAACCGGTATATGGGTATAGCAGGATATTCTGCCCCTGAACAGTATGGTATAAAAGAAATAGATACGAAGGCAGATATATTTGCTCTTGGAACAATTATTTACTATCTGCTCACAGGTGACGACCCGGCAAAACATCCCCTTAATTTTTCTCCTGTAAGAAACTTCAACACTTCTGTTTCAATACAATTTGCAAGATTTGTATCCAGATGTATTCAGATAAATCCTGAAGAGAGATTTGTAAATTTTCTGGATTTGAAAGAAACCTTTAAAACTATTCCCCTTATGGACACACAGATAACCATGGAAATAGCAAAAAAGAAAGAACATCAGGACGAATATTCAAATGTAAAACTCTATAAACCTGTCGGGCAAGAAGTCAACAACTGGAAAGAAGGTCTTCTATGGACAGTAAACAGATATACCTGTGTCAGATATGCACTGGCCACAACTGCAATAGTCTTACTTCTGGCAACAGGATTTTTATACAGACACACCTCTTCGGTTCAGAAATCAGCCTATCTTTTAGAATATAATGGTAATAGTATAGCAGTTATGAATACTGTTAACGGAGAAATAACAGGGAAAATAGAAACAGGACTGACATCAGGCGGTATAGCAGTATCTCCTGACGGAAAATATCTTTATGTTACAAGGACAGGTAACAGACTTTCAGTTATAGACATCAAACAGGAAAAGGAAATAAATAATATAATAGTAAAAGATGAACCGGTAGTAGTAAAACTCTCCAGGAAAGGCGACAAAATCTTTGTAGTGAACAGGAAGGGAAACTCAATAACTGTAATAGACAGGGAAAGCCAGATGTTACTGGCTCATATACCTGCCGGTAAAGAACCGGTAGATGCCGTAATAGCAGGTGAAGAATTATATGTATGTAATTACTCGTCAAACGATGTATCTGTTATTGATATTAACAGCAATAAATCAGTAAAAAATATTCCTGTAGAAAGAAGACCTGTAGCAATAGCCTTTAATTCTGCGGTACAGAAACTATATGTTGCAAATTCGGCATCTGAAACGGTATCGGTAATAGATATAAAGACTAAAAAAATAATAACCACTATAACCACACCGGGATTTGCAAGAGATATTACAGTATATCCCGATGAGAAACTGGTCTGTGTCGTAATACCGGAAACAAAAAGCATATTGCTTATAGATCCGATACAGGACAGGATTACAGGAGAGTTGATTATAAAGAAAAATGTGGCTTCCATAAATTTTTCATCAGATGGCAAATATTTTTATATATGCAGCCCTGCTGTAGCTGAAAACCAGAAAAGTGAAATTTTAGTATATGATACAATGAGTAAAAACATGATAAAAGAAATTACTTTAAAAAATCAGTGTATAAAAATGGTATGTACTCCTTTAATAAGAGAAGCTTCTTTAGCTATAGGAGGATTTTAATGTTCGTGACAGGAGGTTTTTTCACTGATAGTGTTTTCATCAGGAGATTTCATGAGAGGAGGTGGTAAAAATGCTTGCTCTAATGACATGTCCGGAGATACATCAATGTGCCTGGTGTCTCTGCCTTATGGTTGACGGGCAATATATTGAAGACTGTGAAGAACTTCTGGATGTGTCACATGGCATATGCGAGAAATGCATGGAAGAAATTGTAGAAGAATTCTGATGACCGGGAGTTGAAGCATTATATGAATGAAGCAGAAAAGTATAAAAATTCTATCATCGAGCCAAAAAAAGGAGTTGTAAAATTACAACTCTTTTTGTTTTACCCATAAAACAGTTACGCATTTTGTCATTTTTTTTATTTTACCAGGAAGGAACTTCTTAAAATATAGTGAACATAAAGGAATATTTTTATAGTCATTACTGCTTCAAGTCACACCCGGTAATGAGAACCTGTCCACGCGTCACGCGTTACGATTCTCACAGCTTATTTTCCCGAGGGGAGGAAATTATTATTAAAGAATATTACTATAATTCAGATGTAGATATAACGAGAATAGAACTGGACAACGGTATGGAAATTTTATTAAAGCACATGGCAAATGCAAAAATGGTTTCCATTAACCTCTGGCTCAGAGTGGGCTCTAATAACGAAGAAGATCATATGGCAGGTATTGCCCACTTCATAGAACATATGCTTTTTAAAGGAACAGAGAAGAGAAAAGTAGGTGACATATCAAAGGAAATAGAAGAACTCGGCGGATATTTAAACGGTTTTACAAGCTATGAAGCCACTGCATACCAGATTACCTTGCCGAAGGAAAATTTCTCAAAAGGTCTTGAAATTCTTCTTGATGCACTGAAAAATTCTTCCTTTGATCCTCTGGAAATAGAAAAAGAAGGCCATGTAATTATAGAAGAGTGTAAAATGAGAGACGATACTCCCGGTGTACGTTCCTGGGAAAATCTGATGAAAATTGCCTTCACGAAACATAGATACAGGCGCTCTATAATAGGAGAAGAAGAATTAATAAAGAATTTCACAAGAGACTCACTTCTCTCATTTTATAATCAATATTATCGTCCTGAACATATGACCCTTATACTTGCAGGAGATATTAAAACAGAAGATTTTATAGAACAGCTTGAGGCTCTTTATCCTTTAACAGACACAGGAGAAGCTTCAATTAATCTTTCCCCTGTAGAGGGACAGCAAAAAAAATTACGTTATGATTATTTCAGAGGTGATATAGAGAGAACCTATATAGACATAGGGTTTCATATTCCCAACGAACTTCATTCAGATTCATTTACCATGGAAATTCTGTCTTTTATACTGGGACAGGGGCGAAGTTCACGATTATATCAGGAACTAAAAGAGAAAAGGCAGCTGGTTACTTCCATTGGCACAGGAGATATAAACGGAAATGATCCCGGTCTTTTTATAATATCGGCAGTAACTGACGAAGATAAAGTCATGGATGCCCTTAAAGCTCTGTGGAATGAAATTGAAATGATTAAAAAGGTCATAAAAGAAGAAGAACTTCAGAAAGCCATGATTTCAATAGAAAATGATTATTTATTTGATCTGGAAACAGTTGACGGTCAAACAGATAAAATCGGTCACTGTGCAGCTCTGGGCGATTATACTATGGCAGTAAAATACCTGGATATACTCAAAAAAATTACAGTAAAAGATATAAAAAATGTGGCAGAAAAATATCTGAAACTTGATAATTGCAGTATATCCATATACAGCCCCTGCAGTTCAAATGATCATCTTAACATAACAGTAGAAGAGATAGAAAAACTATTAAGAAGTGACAGAAAAACTGTCACCTGTGTTTCAAAGAACAGATCTGACGAAAACCATACCGGCAATGCAGAAAAAGTCATGCTCAAAAACGGAGTGACTCTAATACTCGAACATGATAAAACTCTGCCTGTAGTAGCTGTTTATGCAGGTCTCAAAGGTGGAGTCAGATTTGAAACAGAAGAAACAAACGGTATCTGCAGATTTATGAGTAAATTACTGATAAAAGGTACTGAAAACAGATCTGCCGTGGAGATCGCAGAACAGATAGAGTCTCTTGGAAGTTTTATAACTCCCAGATCAGGGAAAGATTCCTTCGGCCTTTCAATGGCTATTATTGACAGATATTTTAAAGAAGGACTGAGTATCTTTCTGGATGTTCTCACAAAGCCAACATTCCCTGAAAATGAAATAGAAAAAGAAAGAGCTTTTATTTTATCTGATATCAGAGAAAAATATGATGACCCTATGAGAATATGTATAGAAACATGTGACAGTCTGCTCTTCAAACACCATCCTTACGGGATGCCTGTTACAGGAACTAAGAAAAGTATAAAAAATATTCAGAGAAAAGATATAATTGATTTTTATGATAATTATGTCAATGGAGAAAATCTGTATATATCAATTGTCGGTAATTTTAACAGGGAAGATATTATTGCCGAATTGGAAGGTTCCATCAGAGGGAGAGGAGATAATAAAAAACATTTCCCCTGTCCTTCTAAAGAAGAAAAGCCTGAAAAGATGAAGCAGTCAATAAAGAAAAAAGATATAAGACAGTCATCAATATCCATAGGATTTCTCGCTCCTTCCGTAACATCGGAAGATTATATTGATTTTATTGTCTTAAATTCCATATTACATGGTATGGGTTCGAGACTCTTTATAGAGCTCAGAGATATTCAGGGTCTTGCTTATGTAATTTTCTGCTATCTGGAACATGGGATAGAAAACGGGAATTTTAAAGCTTATATAGGCACAGGTCCCGAAATGGAAGAAAAAGCAATAAAAGCATTGCTGAGAGAACTGGAAAAAGTTCGCAATGAAGGTGTAACAGAAGAAGAGCTGAAAAAAGCTAAAAATATGATAAAAGGAAGATATGAAATTACTCTTCAGGAAAGAATAGCCCGTGCTACAAAGTATTCCTCCTATGAAATACTGGGACTCGGTTATGAGAGGGTAAAGGCATATCCTCTTCTTATAGAGAATGTAACCCTGGAAGATGTAAATAATGTAGCAAAAAAATATTTCGATCTGGAAAATTATTCTCTGTCTGTAATAAGGCCGGGAAAGAAAAGTGAGTCGTAAGGACTGTAAGAAAAATAACTCCGGCAAATTGTTAGAACGATTAGTATCCTCG
>CAYSLJ010000145.1:0-17412 GCA_964431735.1 uncultured Synergistia bacterium
TAAATTACTGTTAATACGGTATATATTTTTCTCCAGAGCCTCACCCACCGGAAGGTTATAGAATAAATATTACTTTTCGGATAGGTTCTAAGGTGGATTAGTGCCATTCGGATCTTTATTCATAAGATTATTTCTGGAATGATATGGTTCAGACGGATTAAAGAGTATGGTAAATTTCTGGTCATTCCCCAGATTCTCAGTAATATTAGATGTTATGGATGTTCCCCAGGTAGTATCATATAATTGATAAGATGAAATAAATATCATGGAAGTGTAAGCATTACGAGAAGAAAGGTAAGCATAAGGAACTGTCTGAAAATAATTACATCATAGTTATAATTTATATCGTGATGCGTAACGCGTAACGCGTGACGCGAGGGTACTTATTGTTTCAACAATTTGCCGGAGTTATTTTTCTTACAGTCCTAAGTATTGTAACAAGCATCATACCTTTTTCTGAGAATTTAAATCCATCCATATTTATTTCTCCGTTTTCAATATTTTATTTAATTTTCTGACAGAACATCTTTTTAACGGCAAAATTATTTTTTCTTAAATCAGCAAGTATATCTATACCGTCAGTACCATTCATCAACACGACCTCGCCTCTCACATCACAGGGATGTATATAAACACCGGACGTACTATCTTCAATATAATTCCTGCATGCCAGCGGTGACGCTGTACAGTCATTATTATATTTATCTTTACTCACAATGGCACCTTTTATCAAAATTTTATCAGGAAGAGTATAATGATTGTTATTCCACCATGCCTGTTCTACCAATACATTATTCAGGGCATATATAACACCTCTATATGCAGCCTGAGGGGGATTGGCGTTATCAATTTTTCCCGGTGTTTCCTGACAGCACATTCTGACATTTTCCGTAGCCAGAGCGACCATTTCAACATCACTGGAATTTATAAAATCCAGTGTTCCGTTACATACAATAGCACCTTTTCCGCGGACTCTCACCTGAAGGCATAGAGCGTCATTTACATAAATTACATGATTATTCAAATTCAATTCCACCCTTGCATCTCTCATTGCAGTAGGCATTACGGGATTAATGCCCTGAAGCATTCTGACTGTTTCAAAAAAAGCACAGGTAGAAGGCATATAAATATCTTTTTCCATTTGAAGTGTAATAACCTTGAAAGCAGGATTATTCGGATCGGTACCTTTTGACATAGTCATACCTATCTCATTTTTGAGAGCATTATTAAAAGCAGTATCAGAACCACTTGAAGGATATTCTCGAAAAGTAATAGAAGAATACTGATTAAAGAAATTTCTATTTCTATTGCCAGGTTCCTGAAAATAAGGAGGTTCACTCGGTATATAGTAATAATTCTTATATTTTAAAAGGAAACTATTGACACTTGCTTCATAAAAAGAAGCTATTCCAAGTTTGTAAGAAGACACATATTCCCATGGATCGGAATGGAAATACATATCATAATTATAAGAAGCAGAAGCTGAATGGGGTATACAGCCATAAGTATTCGGGTCATATTCAAAATAACCTATAAGATAAAAGGGATTATTCGGATCTATTTTTAAACAATTTGGATCATTATAACCATTATTTATTATTTCTATTATATCTGTATCATTTATATCGGGTAATTTTTCAGGCACAATATATTCTTTTTTCTTACTGTTAGAATTATCCTGAGTTATTGGATTGGGGCAGGAAAGAAATCCACCACCTATATCAAAATTTGCACCATATACTCTTATAGTTGAATTCGAGTGAACACGTCCACCTTCGTTTAAATTTTTACCTCTGCATTTAGTAGGAACTAATGGTGATAACCATGGCTCTATGAAAACCTTACCATCAGAGCAAACACTGTAATCTACTCTATCATCCCTTGTAAATATAGCTCTTAAAATAGATTCAGTATTATTTGCTCCTTCTGTACTAATACCTTTACATATTAATTCTGCGCAAAAAGGCGGGGTTGAACCACTGGCATATTTATTCCTGAGGTTATTTCTGGAACTATATATACCTGATGAAGGAAGAAAGATAAATTTCTGTCCATTACCAATATTTTGTTCCGTATTTAATGACGGCAATGAGTTAGGGTCATTATTTAATTGATAGAGTGCATATTCCACACCTGCTTCTGCTGACTGAAGAGCTTTTGATTTTCTTTCTGTCAGACCTGTAATATTAAGATTTTGAGATGAAATAAAGATCATAGAAGTAGTAAGCATTACCAGAAGGAACGTAAGCATAAGTATCGTAACAAGCATCATACCTTTTTCAATCTTCATAATATATCACTCCATATCAAGTTATAATTGGGTTATGGTTTTTGGGTTTTAAGTTTCCTAACCCACCTCCCCCATAACCAATAACCATTAAAACCAGATTTTACGCCATAAAAAATGAAAATTCCTATAATCTAACAGGCATGACCGTATCGGTCACAACCAGATATGAAAATGAATAGACAGTGGAGCATAAAACTTCATCATTTTCATATAAAATTTATATAAAGAACTTATTAATTTTGAGGTTTTACAGAATTTTTCAGGATATATCTGTCTGTTCCGATATCCCCTGTACCGCTTGAAGAAAAAGAAACCCTGGCATCTCTGCTTTTGCGAAAATTTTCTACAAAACCAAGTTCTATATTGATTATAGAACCGAGGTGAACAAACGTGACATGGGAAATCCTGGTACATATTTTTCTTATAACCTGTCCCTGACTCATTTCCGTTCCTGACAGACCGGAATCCAGATTACCATTTATATTATCGAGTAAAGTGGCAACTGTTCTGTCTGAAGATTTATAAGGATACACGATTTCATGCGGTATATATCTTCTGTAAAGCATTTTTGTATTCAAATCATGGTCGTTCCCATCTGGAAGGGTATAATATATGACATGGCCCTGCCAGAGCAGGTCACCTGTATTTGGATCAGACATGACTTCTCCATCATATACAGGGGTTTCAAAACAAATATAAGCATTCGGATCATTCGGATCAGCAGGAGTAAAAACATTAATAGCGACAGAATTTGCATTTCCAAGTTCAGTAGTAATCCTCTTCATTACTGTTTCTGCAGTTGTTTTAATATCTGAACGAACTTCTCCTATCTTCCAGCTTTTAAGACCAACATCCATAGTGGCATAAAAAGTCAGGAGAAATAACATAAATATACCAATAACAATACATAATTCTATAAGGGTTACTCCTGAATTCTTCATAATTATCCTTTAATGTTTCAACAAAATGATTTTTTACATCGCAGGTCACCCGGTCAATAAGTAAAAATATTACTCTCTGGCTATTAAACTGCTCATCTTTGTGATCATCTGTCTTCCTGATACGGGATCCATCCAGTAAATTGTAACCGTAACCAGTTTCAAATTAAATATGGTAGTAGTTGAAGAGTCAACATAATCTTCCAGTTTAATCGCAAATTCATAATCCCCTGTAGTAGATATATTCTCAAGTCCATATATACCAAAAGCTGTCATACAAGCAACAGGATCATGCCATACAATAAGCTGACCGGAAGATGGTTCGATATGATCAATCGTACCTGATATTGTACTGGAATTTATATTGCTTCTCATATCAGTATTAACATCAGAGTAGGTAATCAGAAGATTTCTAATTTCAGCTATTTTCTTCTCTGCAATATTTACACCTGCAGTTCTATACCTACCTTTTTTTATGGCATTATTACCTGCTACAAAAACACCCAGAACAGTAACAATTACAATTCCCATAATGGCTACTGAAATAACTGTTTCAACCAGGCTAAAACCTTTGCTTTTATTTAACATACTATGCCTTTCAAAAAAGTAGATATAAAAATTATATTTTCAGCAAAAAATTCATTCCAGGCAGAAAATATTATAACATTTTTAAAACAAAAAGTCAAAGTATTCTTTAGAAATAATCCATACTGTAACCGCTTCTGGCCATTACCTGATCATTTATAAATTCCTCAAGTTTCTGATTTATAATAAGCTTCTTATTTGCTTCATAGGCTTTCTTTATAGCCCTGTGTATTGCAGTTTCATCTTTTATCACGTAACTGTCATATAAAATGTCCAGAGCCTCATCCCATTCCTTTATACCCTGCCTGAGTATTTTATCACCTGTAGCGCTTTCAAGAGCCCAGCCGTCCGTATAGGTATATTCTTCATCATATTCTTCTTTTGCTTCATCTATTAAGTCTTTCATATCATCAAGAATATCTATAAATTCATCTTCATCTATGTATCCACTGAGAAAATTTAAAGCTCCGTCTTTTACATCCAGATAATTTGTGGTGAGTATATCATCTTCTGTTATCAATTTTACAATATTTTTTATAAGTTCTTCCTCTTCATCTATTTCCTGAGGAAGAATAAAAATAGATTCTTGAAGAGAAAGGAGTGTTACATTTAATGATTTAAGATCTTCTGCAAGTAATTTTACGTCTTCAATATGATATTTCTCTTTAATGGTTTTTCCGAAACAGGATAGAATATCCAGTATTTCTTCCAGAATCTTCAAATATTTCTCTTTATTTTCCCTTTCTTCGGGAGACATGAGAAATTCTCTTTTATCTATATCTTCAATAGTTTCAATCATACTGGCAAAACCTGAGAGACTGTCATTAGAATAGTCTTCGGAACCGAGTTCCTGTTCCAGATCCTTTATGAGTCTCACAATCTGGCTGCCTGTATCATCCAGAACAGTTGTAACATCTTTTACATTACCATAACCAGAGGTGTATTTTTTAAGAACGTGAAGAAAAATATATAAAGGTGAACTTTTCTCATCTTCAGAAAAAATTGCTTCATGTTTCTCTACAGGCAGTCTGTCTTTCATCCCGGGATGGGCTTCAAATTCCGGTCTGGATAAAATAAATTTCTTTTCAGGCTGAAGCTGAGATTCAACTTTTTTTAGCAGTTCATTTGTTGAAGAAACCTCAGAAGAAGTTGCTTTTTTCAATATATCAGAATAGCTGTCTTTACTGTCATGATTTATTCTTTCAGGTACAGTATGAGGAGTATGTTCTTTTTTAAGAGCATGTTCAAGCTTTACCCATCTGTCAATTTCAGAACCAAACTCTTCATCATCAAAAAAAGGAGATTCATCAACAAAAGCACGGATATTATCAAGCACCTCCAGAGCTTCCACAATAACACCTCTCAAACTGGAATTCATAGCAAATTCTTCCATATCCAGAAGATGTTCCTCTACTGTTTCCATTTTATCCAGTACTATATCTTTCTCTATCTGCCCTGAAAGAAACTTTTTAATATCTCTGGAAAAAACTTCTATTTCTTTAATCTGAGGTGATTGGACTGAAGGTAATTTTTCTTTCATACCGGGATGTGCTTCAAACCCCGGTTTTGCTACCATATAGGTGGATAAATTCTTACCACGAATCTCACTTTTTATGATTTCTTTCCCGTGAGAAATTTTAGATTGACCTGGAGAAACAGGAGGTATAGCTTTATGCACCGGTGGAACGGTTTCGGTTTTCAAAAAATGTTCTATTCTAATCCATTTACCTGTCTCAATTCTAAGAGCTTCTTCATCCAGTTCATCATCTTCATCCAGAATTATACGAATATTATCTACAATCTCCATTGCAGAAATTATAACATTTCTGAATTCAGGTTTATTGGCTGCACAGAGTTCTTCTTTTTCAAGAAGATATTCTTCTACTGAGTCCAGTTTATCAAGAACAGTATCTCTGTCTATGTCTCCAATTCTTTTTAAATCTTTAATAAAATCGACAAATTCTTTAGGTTGAGCAGATACTGAAGGTAATCTTGCTTTCATACCCGGATGAGCTTCGAAATCAGGTTTTGATGACATAAACTGTTTCTCTTCCTTAAGGGGAAGCTCTTTTATAAGAAGTGACAGTTTTTCTAATTCTTTTCTGAGATTATTCCTGTTAAAGGATGGAGCATCACTCATCATACGAATATTATCCATGAATTCCAGAGCTTTTACTATAATATTTCTCAGGTTATTTTTTTTTTCTTCCAGTTCCAGAAGTTCTTCTTCCGTATCATCCAGTTTATTTAAAAATGTGACAAATCCAATTTTATCCTGGAGAAATAATTCTATGTCTTTAATAAAACCATGAAGTTTCACGATTTATCTTGCTCCTGTCACATTTCTCACATAAGTTAAAATCAGGTTATGGGTATCGGGTTAAGAAAATTAAAACCCAACACCAAACACCTATAACACTTAAATTGTAGTGAATAAAAACAAAAGAGTCAAGGAAAAAAAATAATTTAACCTGTTTACTTTTATATAAATTCAGGTATATATATTTTAGAATAACATCAGGAGGGGAAAAATCATGGTTATTTCTTCCGTTAAAAATAAAAAAGCAGGTTCCATATCAGGAAGTCAGAAATCAGGCATAAAATCAGGACAGAATAAGGCGAAAACTTATTCTAAAGATACTCAGAAGTCACAGCAAACAGGTAAAACAGTTCCTGTGGGAGAGGAAAAAGGGGTTCATAAGCCGGAAACGGTACAACAGGAAAGAATAACACCGGCCAGACCGGGCAAAGACCCTGTAAAATCACAGGCTCTGGTTGGTTCTCAGTCAAAAGCTTCAAAAAAAATTACAGGTAAAAAAGCATCTTCAAAAAAAGGAAAGACTAAAGCATCATCCCGGACAGGTACATCCAGTAAACAAACTAAAGAAATACAGAAAACCAGAAGTACAGGGGAAACCGCTAAAACAACAAAGGTAGAAACTGTAAAAAAACCGGAATCAGGGCAGAATATTAAAGAAATAAATTCATCAAAATCTCAGGCAGAAACAAAGAGCACCTCCAGTTATGAATCTGGTGAACAGGGAGTAAAAGCTTCGAGTGAAATGTCAGGGAAAGCCGAAGCATCAACAGAAAAAGGCTCTACGGAAACTCATAAAACAGGGGGAGTAGAACATATAACCGAAAGTAAAGCTTCTGCATCTGCAGACGCAGAAGGTAAGATTTCTTCAGAATATGAAAATACAAAGGATAAATACAGATCTGCAGCAGAGATTTCCGGCTCTGCAGAAGCAGAGGCAAAACTTGAAGGGAGCCGCAGTATAAAGGTCGGAGATGTGGAAGCTACAGGTAAAGGCGACCTCAGTGCCAGTGCAAAAGTAGAAGGCGGCTTAAAGTCGGAGACTGAATTCAGTAAAGACAGAATGGCAGTAGAAAGAAGTGCAAAAGCATACGCAGAAGCAGACCTTTCGGCAGGCGTGGAAGGGGAAATAAAATCCGATGCAGGAAGTGCAAAAGTCGGTGCAAGAGGAGGCCTTAATGCCTCGGCAGATGCAGAACTGAGCGGGAAAGCTGACATATCCAGAGACGGAGTTGATGTCGGTTTCAGAGCAGGTGCAAAAGCAGAAGCAGTAGCTTACGGTTCTGTATCAGGTGAAGCAAAAACAAAAGCAGGAAGCGGTATAGGCGCAGAAGTTCAATTCGGAGCAGGTCCTTCCGCAGGTGCTGTAGCGGGAGGAGGATTCAAAGCAGACAAAGAAGGACTCCATGCCGACCTGGAACTGGGCGGTTATCTTGGTATAGGCGGAGCAGATGTAAAATTAAGTGCCGATCTCAAGTATGAAGATATTAAGAACAATCCTGCCGCAGTAGCTGCAGGTGTAGTCGGAGGACCTGTAGGCGTGGCTACGGCCCTTGCCATGAAGAATGCTCCCGCCATTGCAGGAGCAGCCAACAAAGGGATAGATACTGTCCAGGGAGCAGGGAATAAAGCTCTTGACGGTTTACAGGGTATGGGGAATAAAGCTGTTGACGGCAAACAGGATGCAATTAACAGCAAACTTGACGGTGCAAGGGGGGTTCTCGGTGATACAGTGGTAGATGGCACAAAAAAAGCTGTTAACACTGTTATAGACGGAGCACAGACAGTTGGCAATAAAGTAGTTGACAGTGCTCAGACAGTAGGTAATGCTGTGATTGACGGAGGCCAGAAGGTTCTCTCTGTCGCAGCAGACGGAGCAAAAAAGGCCTATGATGTAGCAAACGATGTAATAGGTGGTACAGCAGGTGCCATAGGGAACGGAGCAAAAAAACTCTGGGGTGCACTGTGGGGAGACTGAGCAGTGACCAGTGATCAGTGACCAGTAATCAGAAATGGAGTTCAGGATCAGTCCTGAACTCCGTTGTTTTTAATATAAAAAATTTTGTAACCACTTTGTAACTTGCATGTAATCAAAAAAAATATTATAGTTAGTTTCATAACTTATTAGAAATTAAGTGCTTCGTGACGCGTAACGCGTGACGCGTGACGCGAGGATTATCTGTAATTTGTTGTGAACTACACTATATATTTATACAGGAACTGCCGGTTATATATCATGCAGTATTTTTACCAGGCACAATGAGAAGCTGTCGCAAGGTCACGTGTTACGCGTTACAATTCATGATTTTCATATAAATTTTCAAATAAAATCTTTACTTTATTTTTTTTGTCGGTATATATTAAACAGGGTTTATAATTTTTTATAGAGGTGATTAATATGTCAATGGAAATTTCCGGTTCTTCCCATTCAGTAAAAATGGAAAAATGGTCAAAAGGAAGCAATAAAAGCAATTGTGTATGGAACGCTCTTGTAAAAGCAGGATATACACCGAAAGAGATTGTAGAAAATAAATTAGTTGATAAGGTAGCAAAAGAAAATAATCTTAAAGATCCAAATATGGTAAAAGAAGGTCAGACATTAAAAATAACCCCTAAAAAGGCCCAGGAGACAGGAAAAACATCGGCACCGGGACAGACTGAATTACAGAGACTCGATGATGTAAAAAAAGAAGATACAAAAAAACCTGCAAGTAATCCTGTAAAATCCCAGCAATTTGTAAAAGTTCAGGCAGGTGCTTCAAAACAGGTTACAGGAGGAAGCACATCACAGAATAAAGAAGTTACAGGTCAGAAACAGGGCCAGGATGTAAAGAAAACAGATAAGCCGGGGGAACAGAAACAGGGACAGGAGACACAGCAGAAAAAAGAGGAACCAAAATATGATCTGTCGGGAGATGTAAAAGTTTTAAATAAAGCTATGGACGGCTTGGGCACAGATGAAGATGCCATATTCAATGTTCTTAAAGGCAAAAGCCCCGAACAGAGACAGGCTCTCAAAGAAGCATATAAACAGAAATACGGGAAAGATCTGGAAAGTGAAGTAAAAGGAGAGATGAGCGGCAGTGACTGGGATAAAGCCAAAGCCCTTATGGACAGCGGAAAAATTGGCGATACAGACAAACTCAGACAGGCCATGGCAGGAGCAGGTACTGACGAAGGGGCAATAATAAGAAGTCTGGAGGGGAAAAGCCCTGAAGAAATATCGGATATGAAAGCCGAATATAAACAGAGATACGGTAAAGATCTGGGGGAAGATCTAAAAAGCGAGCTCAGCGGAAAGGATCTTAAAAAGACAGAACTTCTTATGAAGGGTGAGCCTCAGCCTGACATGAATATAAAGGATCCCGAAGCAAGAAAAGCAGATCTTATAAAAAGAAAAGGTGACTTTATTGCAGACAGGGTCAGTATAGACATGGAAGCAGCCAAAACAGGAGGCAGCGAAGAAAGAAGGGCCCTTCTTGACAGTCTCTACGGAAAATCTCCTGAAGAAAGAAAAGCCTATCAGGAAGCCTATAAGAGTAAAACAGGCCGTGAACTGGAAAGTGATCTCAGGAACAATTTACGCGATCCTTCCGACAGAGACATAGCCATGGAATATCTGAAAAACGGCAAAGAAAGCGATGCGGCGAAATTACACAGAGCAATGGAAGGCATGGGCACAGATGAAAAATCCATATTCAGAACACTTGAAGGAAAAACAGAAGATGAAAGAAAGACCCTTGTAAAAGAATATAAGGATAAATACGGCGTAGACCTGATGAAAGACCTAGAAGGAGATCTGAGCGGGTCAGATATGGCAAAGGCGAAAAATCTCCTGGATAAAGGGAAACTGGATACGGCAGGAAAACTGGATGTAGCCATGTCAGGAGCAGGAACGGATGAAAAAGGTATTTTTGAGGCTCTCGAAAAAGCCAGCCCCGAAGAAAGGGCAAAATTGAGTAAAGATCCTGCCGTTCTTGAAAGACTGGACGGCGAACTGAGCGGAGAAGATAAAGCAAGGGCTATGGCGCTTCTCAACAGTAAAGAAGGGAAACTGTCTACAACTGACAAACTGGATGTAGCTATGGCAGGAGGAGGAACAGACGAAAAAGGTATTTACGAAGCACTTGAAAAAGCTACTCCCGAAGAAAGAAAAGCCATTATGAACGATCCGAAAATGATGGAAAAATTGAAGGGTGAAATGAACGATGAAGAAATGGGTAGAGTAAATACCATTTTAAAAGACGGTAAACTGCCTGCAAAGACGAAACTTGACGATGCGATGAACGGTTTCTGGGGAGCAGATAAAGATGGCGTATATAAAGCTCTGGAAGGTGCTACGGAAGAAGAAAGAAAAGCCCTCATGAAAGACGAAAATTTCATGAATAAAATGAAAGGTGTAATGACAGGTACAGATCTTGAGAAAGCTGAACTACTGCTGAAACAGGGTAAACTCTCAACTGATCAGAAACTGGATCTGTCCATGAAGGGAGCAGGAACTGATGAAAACAGTGTATTCAGTGCCATAAAAGATGCCTCTCCGGAAGAAAGGAAAAGACTTCTGAGCGATAAAAACTTTATGGACAGGCTTGAAGGAGAAATGAGCGGTTCAGATATGGAAAGAGCTAAAATCCTTCTGGAAAAAGGTAAGACCAGTTCGGTAGAAGACCTCCATCTTGCCGTACAGGGAGCAGGAACTGATGAAGATGCCATAATGAAAACCCTGGGTGAATGTAAAGATGATAAAGAAAAACAGGCTCTTTTAAAAGAATACAGAGAAAAATACGGTACAGATCTCCTGTCTGACCTCAAGGGAGATTTAAGTACCAGTGACTACAACAAAGCCTATGATATGCTTCAGAAAAAACCTGAGACCCTTGAAGAAAGGAAAGAACAGTTAGAAGATAAATTGACAAGACAGAGAGACGGTGGTACGTTCTGGACAGGTGTAAGCAACGGTATTATGGACTCATTCGGAGATGAAGGCCGTAATCTCGACGATGCCGCAAGAGAAGTACGTCTGACTCAGAGGGAGATTGCAAAGGGAGGCACAGTAGATGAAGCGTCATTAAAGAAACTGGACAGAGCTGAACAAAGAGTAGAAAGTTCCATAGAAGCCTATCAGGAAGCAAAGGATAACGTGGCAGAAGGCATATCTACAGTTGCATCAGTAACTGCTGCTACAGTGGTTACAATAGGCACGGCAGGAGCAGGAGCAACTGTGGCAGTTCCCTGGTTAATAGGGTCAACGCTGACATGTGCAGGTATGAAAGTAGGTATAAATAAAGCTATTCAGGGAGACAATTATGATGCTTTCGGAACTGACGGTTTGAAAGACTTTGCTACAGGAGCAGTGGAAGGAGCAACAAATGTACTTACACCTGTTGCTGCAGCCAAGCTTACAGGTGGTATAGGCAGTAAAACAGTACAGGAAGTAGCAAAAGTAGCTATAGATGACGGTCTCTATGCAGCAAGTAATAAAGCCTTTGAAACATCTATAGATGATAAGACCTGGAAAGATGGTTTTGGAGAAGGTCTGAAAAAAGTTACTACAGAAACAGTTGCCGGGGGAATTATAGGAGGAACAGTAGGAGCAGGAACTGACTTGCTGATGAAAGGAGCAGGGAGTCAGATGGAAAAAATACTGAAAAAAGAAGTCATTGAAGGAACTTCAGAGGTCATTGAAGGAGGTTCCAAAGTAGCAGCTAAAAAAGCTGCCAATAAAGGAATAAAAAAGGCAGAAGAACATGTAGTAATAGATGGAATAAAGACAGGTGCATTAATAGAACCGAAAGTAACAACAGGAGAAGTAATTCATGATGGGGTAATAGGTCAAGAAGAAGAAAATAAATAAAAAAGTTTTTTAAATTTTTTCAAATTCTGGCAGGAATAAAATCCAAATAAGTCGAATCAGTAAATTATTGAAATTTATTGAAATTTCTCAAATAAATAAAAAACTGTGAGATGCTCATCTCGCAGTTTTTTATTTAACCTGAAAGAATAAAAACAGAGAGTTCAGGGAGGTGTAGAAGTTTTGTACAGAGATTTATATAAGAATCGTAACGGGTCACGCATAATGTGTGACAGAAGGAAAAGTTTTTCATTATTTGTTTTGACCGGACAATCCTGAGCAGTTTATCTTGAGAAAAAATTATTTTCATCTATATCAGTTCTGTCAGCAAAAATCTCTGTGACGAGGGTGTAATCCCCTCCATCTCCGTCATTGCCGCTTATCCAGGTAAGGGGTCCCTAAAGGATCGGCTACGGGTCGCCAGCATCGTGACCCTGGGTTCGAGTCCCCCATAGGCGGTCATTTATAGTGAAAAGTGAGTAGTGAAAAGCACGTAAAATCCCATTTTTCACTTTTCACTTGCATGTAAAATTACCTGTTATTTTCAGAGGCAATCGTAAGTAATTGAGCTTTATTTGCCCTCAAAAAATGTTTCCTGTAAGCTGCTGTTTCTTCAAGTATGTGCTTTAATTGATATAAAATGTCACCTGTATTATTACCGGTTTTGCCGTTACCTTCACATATAAATATTTCATCATCATCTGTCAGGGACATATTTATATAACCTTTCTCTGAGAGCCATTCAAGTCCTTTCTTTACTGCTATTTCTCTGCTTCCTGTAGCGGCAGCAAGGAAAGAAATTTTCACGTTACCATGTTTTATGGCATATTTTACAAGTCCTGAAAAATGTTTAAGAAAAGCCTCTTCACTGTCTATGACAGAATTCACGCCAAAAAGATAAATCTTTGAAGGTTTCACCGTTTTTAAAACTGTCTTTACTTCTTCCGGTCCCGGAGGAACAGTCCATATAACAAGTATTTTTGAAGCTATCAGTTCATATCTGTTTTTTCCTGATACATTATTATCCGCTTCAGACCATATCTGTATATCTTCAGCATTTTTCAGTGATAATAAAAGACTTTTCCTGTCTTTTTCCTGTCTGTAATCCACTACATCTATTACGACAGGGGAAATAACCTGTCTGGCTATTCTTACATCTACCAGTTCTATCTGTAATTCTTTTACACCCTGATAATTAACACTTCTTACTGTATAGGCAAGGTCAAACCTTCCTTCAGGTAAAGGAGCAGATGTTCCCTGCCACCATGTTACCCTGAAGTCCTGTCCTGTGCCATCATCGACCATTAAAATACGATGTTCATTTTTTTTACCCATTCTGCTCCATCCTTTAATGAAAACATCTCTGGCAACAAAGACAGGAAGTTCATTGCCGGGGCCAAAAGGAGCCAGTCTCTGTAATTGCTCTACAAGTCCCATAGATAATTCACAGAGAGGAAGATAGGATGATAAATGAAGGCTATCTATTCTATGCTCAGCCATATCGCCCAGCGTACACGACAGGGCATGACGAAAGTCCGATATATTTTCAGGATTCATGGATAGACCTGCTGCCATAGTATGGCCCCCGAATCCTGTGAGCAGATCCTTCTGGGCGCTGATTGCTTCATATATATTACATCCTTTTACAGAACGGGCAGATCCTCTTGCAATGTCCTTCAATGAAGTAGATAACAGAATAACAGGTCTGCTGTAAATATCAGCAAGCCTGTTTGCTACGATTCCTATTATACCGGTAGGCCATGACTGATGGGACATTACCAGAGCAGAATAATCCAGAAGTGTTCTGTCTCTTTGAATTTGATCCATAGCTGCCTTCATTACCTGGTCACATAAAACCTTTCTCCTTAAATTCAGACCTTCCAGCATACCGCCAATAATTCCGGCTCTTTCCCGGTTATCTGTTATAAGCAATTCCACTCCGAGATTGGCATCAGAGAGACGACCAAGGGAATTCAATCTCGGCGCAATAGCAAATGCAATATGTTCTTCAGAAATACGGCTCCTGCTAAGTCCTGAATTCTCTATAATAACCATGAGCCCCGGTCGTTCTGTGTTTCTTAAAACATCCAGTCCTTTCTGAAGAAGATAACGGGTATCACCTGTCTGAACCGATATATCAGCAACTATACCAAGAGCTACGAGATCAAGATATTTCCGGGTCTCAGTCTCTCTTCCCTGCCTCCTGTAAAGTTCTTCCACTAATTTATAGGCACATCCCACACCGGGAAGCTCTCTCAGATTATGGCTTGTATCAAGCCTTTTGGGATTAATTACAGCAAAAGCAGAAGGCAGAAGGTCAGGCAGGTCATGATGATCCGTTACTATAACATCCACACCATGACTCATAGCATAGTCAATCTCTTTATGACCTGTCACACCTGTATCACAGGTAACCAGCAATTTTATATTACCGGCTATGATTCGTTCAAGAGCCGCCATGTTCAACCCGTGAGACTCCCTGTCTCTGAAAGGAATATAATAAGTAACATTACCACCCATCTCCCTGAAAGCAGATACAAGAAGAGCTGTTGACGTCTGGCCATCTACGTCAAAATCTCCCCAGACACAAAGAGGTTCATTATTTTGAAAAGCCTTTTCAAGTCTTTCTACAGCAGGGATAAGATCCGGCAAATCACATGAAGGAGAAGGTTTAAAATAAGCAGGCTCAAGAAAAGCTTTTGCAGCTTCAATCAAATTAAAGCCTTTCCTTATTAAAAGCTCTGAGACCAGTGGATGCCCTCCTATTGCATCATAAAAATCCTCCGATACATTTACCTCTTCCGGTTCAATCCATTTTTTCATAAAATACTTTCTAAATATTAATTTTTATAATCTATTTATTATATCTTTTTACAATCAAAGTGTCAAAAGAATTTACATTACAAAAAATACTTTTCAGTTAACATTTACAATAAAAACAGGGGGACTTATGAAAAACCTGATAATTTCTTATATTTTATTGATCTTAACTATTGACAAAGAGTTATAAAATAAGTATAATACTATTTGAAAGGGTAATTGATTAAAATATGTTTACTCTATCATTATTTGCTCTTCGTGGTTAAAGAAGAGGAATTCTTCTGAGAAAGAATGCTTTTTCGTAGAAAATCTCTTTGAAAGAGTGAATGAAAAGCTTCAGTTTTGAAGTCTCATTTTCGTAAAAGAAAACATGAGAGATTAATAAATTTAAAACTGGAGTGGAGTAAGGATCTCTGGAGCAGGGTGACGCGGGAAATGCTGTTTCCTCTGTTTTTTTGACTGCAGAAGAGCAAAACCATTTTAAGGGACAGGGACAAAAAAAGAAGGGGTCTTTCGACCCCTTCTTTTTTATTATTTAATCTATAATCGGACTTCTTACTATCTTCATTTTCCCATCTTCATAAGAAGTATATCCCATATAAGGTTTACCGTCTTTATCAAAGAAATCTTCATCTTTCATGGATCTTTTGGAAGGATCGATAAATTTTATCCTGCCGCCTTTTATCAATTTTTTCATATAATCCTTTGTTTTTGCTATATCACTATCGGACACCATTCCCGGTGCCACAGAAGCAAGAAGACCTGTCTCCTTAGTCCCCAGGGTTACTCCTCCCTGTACATCTATAACTGCACCGTCAAATACTCCGTATTCCGAACCGGTAAGAGGAACTTCCACATTGAAGCCTACATTAAAACTTTCGCTTCCGTCTTCATTTTTATTTACTTCCTGAAGAGAAAGAGGGACATCCTGGTTTATTCCGAGGATCTCTCTATTTTTATCAACAAAATCAATTACATTTAAGGGACTGCTCGAATTAAGGAATGTATAAGCTCTTGTATTATCAAGAGCAGAAAGTTGAGGAATGTCTTCATCGGAAAGTATTTTTCTTTCTTTAAATATATCGGTAATAAGATCTACATGTTTTCCTCTTTCATTCAACTGATCTACCTTGATCATTGACAGAGCAAGATCTTTGTATGTAGCATTGGAAGGAGGAGCACCTGCAATACCTTTTGCAAGAAGTTTACCTGCCACTTCTCTTGTTTTTACAAGGGCTTCTTTCTGTCCGAGTCCCTGTTGTTCATAAGAGTGAAATACAGCACCAAGAATATCATAAAAAGCACCTACAAAAAGAGGAGCAAAATAATGAGCTTCACCGCCAAGCTGATCCGGACTGGATGGAATATCAGGTAAACTTTCAGGAGGGCTGTAAGTAAAATTATTTATGGCATTTCTCAGGTATGGTCTTCCATAGGCAGACATACCGAATTCTTCACCCATACTGGCAAGGATATTAGTTTTTTTGAAATCACCCCCTGTTTGCTTCAGGAAGAGTTCAAGATTATTATCATCATGAAGACATGTAACGAGAGCAGTCATATCTGCACCTGCCTCATGAAGTGCCATTGTTTCAGGGTTCCATCCCAGCCATCCTGAATGAGTTCCGTCAATAAGGGCATGTCCTCCTTCATGCTGCACTATTTCAGCAGATTTTCCTGTATATAAAGTCTGACCCGTTTTCTTATCTTTAAAATGGAAAAAGTTTAAAGAACAATCCTGACGGCTGTAATAAGCATTTCTCATCTCGCCTTTATCAGGATTAAGACTTATTTTGGAACGATTCCCGTAGAATTTCGCCTTACGTCCGAGATATTTCTCAAAAATTTCTATTGTTTTCTCCGTGCTTGTAAAGGTTTGAACATTTATAAAGGCCGGATCGGCAGGCTCAAAAATCATATTTCCGTCTGCATTTGGTTTAACATCACCTTTTGTATCTATTCTTTTATTATCAGGTCCGGCAGTTATATCATCGGCAGGGATTGATGCTGTCACAGGTTTCCCTACATATGGATCCTGAGGATAATAACTTACAAGCATATCTTTTCTGGATAGATCTTCAAGAGAACCTGTGCCCTCACTCTGTCTTTTCACACCTGTATGCTTTATTTTATGTTCTGTCGGGAGATTATAATTTGTTCCTATTTTCATATTTTATTGTAAGAACTTCTTTTCAGAAGGTCTTTACCCCTTTCCATTATAAGATGTTACAGATACATTTCAATTTTACACATAAAGAATAACATATTTTCGTCATGTTTTGTAAAAACTTATCCAGATATTTGTTAAAATTTTGTTAACTTTTGGATAAAACAAACAGGGATTATTCATTTTTATAGTGTATTTCATAGCTTATTAGAATTTAAGTGAATAGTGAGTGGTGAATAGTGAGTGGTGAATAGTGAGTGGTGAATAGTGAGTAGAATATGGCAATTTCACTCACTATACAGGTAAATTGATATACGAAAAATATGGCATACACTCCTGTCCCTGGCCGGGCTCTGAAGGAAAAGATATGCCGTATTAAAAGAGAGTTGTAAATTATATAGACGCAAAATATTAACAGTCTGCAAAACCAGTTTGCCACGCAAC
>CAYSLJ010000146.1:0-17401 GCA_964431735.1 uncultured Synergistia bacterium
GTAATTATTTTCAGACAGTTCCTAAGAGACTGTAAGAAAATAACCCTGGCAAATTGTTAGAACGGTTATCATTCTCGCGTCACGCGTTACGCGTTACGCGTCACGATATAGACGTAAATATGATTGGGTTATTTCTTGACAACCCCTAAGAGTCTATCCGAAAAGTCGCCCCATAGCTTTCCACTGCCAGGCTCTTCCGAAAAATCTATAATCCTCGTGCAAAACAACTATTTAATTTGCAAATTATTGTTAATACGGTATATATTTTTCTCCGGAGCCTCACCTGCCGGAAGGGTGTGCAATAAATATTACTTTTTAGGCAGGTTCATTGAAATATTATTCTTATTTCTTCTTATTTTTCCTTTGAAATAAAAAACCATTGCTATTACTATAAATAATAATGAACCTCCTATTAATTTTCCTTCATAGAGAAGTGGATTTTTTGTTCCTTCAGGAGGTATGGAACTGAAAAACATGCTTAACAGTGTAATGAGAAGCCCTGTAATAGATACGATACATATACCGGCTATTCCTCCCGGAATTAAACCTCCTGTGAATTTTTTTTTCTTTTTTATTATAAAGAGAGACATAAACATATAAACATAGGGAATAAATGTAACAATTACTGTCATATCCACAAGCAGTGTATAGGCTTCTTTAACAGTTGACCCTGCAATGGCCATAATAATAAATATGGAAGAAATAAATCCCTGAAAAAGGATTGCCACATAAGGAGTATTCCATTCAGGGTGTATTTTACCGAAAGAAGACGGCAGGAAATTATCAATACCTGCTACAAATGGAATTCTTGCAGAGCCTGAAAGCCAGGCTCCTGTTCCTCCTACTCCGCCGAGAACGATAAATACTGCAATAATACTTGTAATAACAGGGAATCCTGTTTTTAATTCCACTGATTTTATTGCCTGAAGGAGTCCTGTTATAACACTTATTTCGTCCCCGGGAAGAGCAGCAAGGAGAGATAACGTACCTGCTATATATATAAAGGCTATCATTATTCCTGAAATAATTATAGCCTGCGGTAAAATTTTTCCAGGCTCCTTTATTTCATCACCCATTACAGAGGCAAGTTCAAGGCCGGCAAAACCGAAACATAGAGTGGAAAAAAAAGCAATCATTTTTATATTCCCAAAATCAGGAATGAGAGCTTTAAATGTAAAGGGACTGGCAAAACCGAATTTCCATGTAACGAAAGAACCGGCACATATGAGAACCACTATAGGCATCCAGGTCGCAATAGCCCCGAGATTTTGAACCCATTTTCCTGTTTTCATGCCCACAGTATTCAGTATTATGGCGAGCCACAGGATTACAAGACAGAATATGAGATTATAAAGTCTGTTTTTTTCCAGATAAAGAGCGGAGTTCCCAAATATATAGACAGACGAACCTGCCATGTATATAAGAAGTGTTGGGTAGTATATGAGATTGGAAGTCCAGTAGCACCATCCGCATATGAAACCATGAAATTCTCCGAAACCATGTTTGACCCACTGATATATGCCGCCTTCGGAAGGATATATACGGGATAGTTCCATTACAGTAAGCCCCTGTGGTATAAAGAATAAGAGAGCGGCCAGTATCCAGAGGATAATGGAAGACATGCCTCCTGCCGCGGCATTTGAAATCCACCTGAGTCCTACAATGGCGGCAATATTAAAAAGTATGAGATCCCTGAGCCCGAGTTCTCTCTTCAGATCCATTTTTCTTCACAGGGAAAAGGAAATTTGTAGGAGGCATGCAACGTTTTGCCGTTTATAACAAAAACTGAAGCTTCACCGGTTACTTTTTTAAAATCTTTAAAATATTTAAAATCCAGATAGAGCCTGTAAGAAACTCTTTTTTTTACAGTTTCCGGAGATTTAAGGTCAGGCCATCCTTCAGGCCATGGAGTTCCTTTTTCATCCCCGAAGGGCATGAGAATAACCTGGAACTTTGCCGGATCCCATTCAATGGCTTTAGAATTATTATAAGAAATAATTTTGTCGAACATATTAAGAAAAGCTTTCGGTGTATGATTTCTTGCTTTTTCATCACTTCGCAGATTTGCATAAAGCCGGGCTGTTTCCCTCTGACCATCTTTGAATAGATAGATGGTATTTTCGACTTTATAATCAATAGTAACAGCTTCACAGTAAAGATGAAATTCCTTCAGGTTTTTCTCCCGGTCAAGGGAAGCTATAAAATCGTTTTTTTCTTTTTCCGACAGTATGGCAGATAAATAGGAATCTTTTTCTTTTTTGTATATAACCAGGCCGTCATCATAGAGAGCAAATGTGGCACTGTTTGCTCCCATGATTTTGAAAAATGGATCTTTTTCCATTAATACTACAAGAGGCTGTCTTTCGGAAGCAAAGGAAGGTGTTATAAAAGATATCACTAATAATAGAAGAAAACATATTTTACACATAAAAAAGCTCCTTTATCTAAGATTATGCGGAAGAGTTCGGCAGTCAGTCCGTTATTAATTAGTGAAAAGTGAATAGTGAAAAGTAATTAAAATAACGTTTTTTTCACTTTTCACTTTTCACTCTTAATATTCTACGATAAATTTCTTTTTCCATTGTATGTAAAATCACCTGTCATTTTTCAACACAATCGCTGACTGCTGATAGCTAAAACATTATTCTTCGTACTGGAGGAATTCCGGATCTATCTTCCTGTAGTCGACACTCCTGGTAGTAGTCGGGAATTCATATCCGTTAAAGATCTGCTCCTTATAATAATTATAGGATTCTTTCATTATATCGATAGATTCGCTTACATATTTAGCTTCTTCACTGTCAGGAATCAGTGTTTTCAGTTCTTTTTCCATAGAAGCAATTTTATCTTTAAATCTTTGCGGGTAAGCAATATATTCTCTGAAGGTTTCGGCAAAATGTTCTTTAAAGTTTTTCCTTGAATATTTCTCTGCCTTTGCACCGTCTTTCATCCAGGGATGGGATTCTACGTAGGTATCACACCTGTCCCATACCGTTCCTGTAGCATCCGGTGCTATGTTATCGGGATCATAACCTTTTGCCGTTGCGTCTCTTTCTATAGTATCTGCTCTTACCGTTATATCTATGCCCCTGGAGTCTAAAATCGGTGGATATGGGCTTTCTCCCGGCACATCAGGTTTTAACGCATCATGAGTGGCATGGCCGTATTCATGAATTGAAGTAAGGGTCATGGTCTGAACAGGAAAAGGTTTATCTGTTTTTGTAAAACGGTATATTACAATATCTTTAAGCATCGGGGAATATCTTCCTGCCGCTTTTTTGTTCGGATCTTTTGCTTCCACAGAGAGAGGTAGATTTACAGGTCTTTTTTCTTTCGGCATTTTAGATACTACAGCTTCCATGCCTTTCATTAATTGTATCTGATCCTGATCTGTCATAAGGTTTGACGGACAGGAAAATTTTATACCCATTTCTGCAAGCCTGTTTTTCCCGGCAATTAATTCAGGGTTTATTGTATTTGCTGAAGGACTGATTTCGCCGGGTTTATATGAATCTACCTGTTCCGGATTCTTTAAAATTTTCTTATGTGAACCTGATAAAGAACCTGATTTTGCAACATGTGTATTGTAATTACTTTTAATCTCTGCCATGAAGAAATCCCCTTTTCTGTTAATGTATTACCGAGGTGAGCATAAATAATACATAACTGCTCTCGTGACGCCTTACGCGCAATGGCATTAAGTTAACGTTATAACCGTCTAAATTGGCTGCCTGGCGCTCCTCCGAAAAAATCTAAACTGTAACATTTATATCTGTTAGAGCTTACATCATGCTACTTTACACTGTATATCAATTAAATACACTTGTGCCGCCGTGATATTTTTTCTCCAGAGCACCAGGCAGCCAATTTGCTATATGTTTCTTAACTTAACGCCATTGCGCCTTACGCGTGACGGGAAGAAGACCTTTATTACATGCTTATGCTCAGGTCAATAATATTATAGAATAAATTCGTAAAAAGTAAAGTGTTTATGATGATTTAAGCCAAAGTTTAACATGTTGTTAACAATTACCGGGGTGAGTATAAATAATACATATAAAAGATAGAACTTTTTTGTATTTACTTGACGGAATAAATCTCGAGATGTGGCAAATATTTAGAGATGTATAAAGTGATATATCTACATTTTTGACTTATTATTTATTTCATATATCTTTTAATATTATTCCTGCAGGGTTTATAAATAATAGAATAGAATATATAAATCTATTTGAGGTATAGAAATAGGGATTTATATAAGGAGTAAATGTAAATGGTAAACATTAATGAACATGCTGGATTTATATGGAGTATTGCAGAATTTCTCAGAGGTGATTATAAGCAGTCAGAATACGGGAAGGTGATATTACCTCTTACAGTCCTGAGAAGATTAGACTGTGTCCTGGCCCCTACTAAACAAAAGGTATTGGAGTTCCTTCCGAAGATTGAAACCATGAAGATACAGAATATTGATCCGGTCCTTAACCAGAAGGCAGGGTTTAATTTTCATAATAAGAGTAAGTATGATTTTGAAAAGCTCATGGCAGACCCTGACAACATTGCTGCCAATCTACGGAATTATATAAGCGGATTTTCTGTAGATGCCAGAGATATTATTGTTGAATATTTCAAATTTGATGAACAGATTACCAGGCTGGATAAGGCAAATTTATTGTATCTGGTTATCCAGAAATTCTGCGGTGTCGATTTTCATCCTGATAAGGTAAGCAACCTTGAGATGGGTTATATCTTCGAAGAACTTATCAGGAAATTCTCTGAAATCTCAAATGAGACTGCCGGAGAACATTTTACTCCCAGGGAAGTTATAAGGCTCATGGTGGATCTGTTATTCATTAATGATAGAGACATACTGGTTAAAAAGGGCATTGTCAAAACCATGTATGACCCTGCCTGTGGGACCGGTGGAATGCTTTCCATTTCAGAAGAATATCTGAGGGAACTCAATCCTGATGCCATACTGGAAGTCTTCGGCCAGGAACTTAACGACGAGTCCTATGCCATATGCAAATCAGATATGCTCATAAAGGGCCAGGATGCCAGTAATATTAAATCCGGTAATTCATTCAGTACAGATGGATTGAAGAATGAAAAGTTTGATTACATGCTTTCAAATCCACCCTTTGGAGTGGAGTGGAAGAAGGTAGAGAAAGAGATAAAAGATGAACATGAGAAACTTGGCTTTGCTGGTAGATTTGGAGCAGGACTACCCAGTATAGAACACCCCGGCATCCCGAAGTTCTATAAGAGCTCAAGCTATTGCTTATGACTGTTTTGTAAAGCATTTGCCTGGATGCATGTGAGTTTATGTGTTTGTAATTGATTTTTTTTCTGAACGGGCCATATTGTAGTGAAGTGTCTTTATAACTCGGTCTAAAAATACTTGATTGCTGCCAGTAAAAGTCCGGCAAGGGCAAGTAACCACATATAGGGAACAGTCTCTTTTAAAATCTTCTGAGTATCCAGTCCCAGATAATTTGCTATCCATACATTATGGGTATTTGTCGGATCACATACACCCTGAATCATGCCTACCGAGAAAATAGCACCCATAATGGCTGTGCCGGGAATGGAACCGGTAGAAACCATTAATGCCATGAGACCGCTTCCAAGACCCCACAGGTTAAGAGGCCCTCTGTATAATGCAAGGGGAGCACAGATGGTGAAAAACAGAATATAACCTGTGCCGGAAGAGGGCATTACCGCAGTTATAAGAGGGGTCATAACAGATTTTACGCTGTCATGCATGACTGAATTTAAAAGCATGCCAATGCCTATCATAAGTGCCACTGCCGGTGCCACATTTGCTATGCCTTCAAAAATGGATTTAGTAAAAATTTGAACGGAATTTCTTCCTTTATGGATTGTTGTAATAATACAGTAAATCATTCCGGCCATAAGAGCCGGTATGATAGGGAATATATACGGTGGATTTAAAGTTTCTATTCTGCTGATTAAAGCAGAGCCGAAGACCAGAACAAGGGGCACTAGTGGCGTAAGAAGGGCATACCATGGTGGTTCATATTCTTTAGAAGGAATAGCCGGTATTTCTTTTAACCCTTTTTTTAACCATACTTCTTTCTGCAGAGCCTCTACGTCAATGTCTCTTTTGAAAGCGCTCTGAGGCATTTTTCGTTTCCTGATAAACCCTGTTTTTATACCGTCTTTTTTAAATTCCATCAAGATAAAAATAATTATGGAAATGAAGAATAATATACCGAAAGGGCCTGCGAAATTTATGATTTCTTCTTTTTGAAGTTTCAGCACATCTATGTAAAGCTGCCAGTTTACGAAATTAAATACTCCTCCCAGTGAAAGAGAGAGGAGGAATATACATCCTGCTGTCATAGGTGTTATACCGATGGATAACATGATGGGAAATACTATTGTGGCTACCATGATAATCGCCCCGAGACCTCCGAGCACAGTAAACAGTGTGGCTATGACAATTACAAGAGAGATTGCTATGATGAGAGGTCTGTCTCCTGCAAGTTCTGCAGTCTTTTTTATAAGGTTTTTTGCTATGCCTGTCTTATCTATTAACTGGCCCAGCATGGAACCGAAGAGCACTGTCATTATAGTGCCCGATAGTTTCCATGTTCCTTCGTCCAGAACCAGTTTTATTATATTCTTTGCCGGATCTGTTATCATAGACACAGGAACGGTATTTTTACTTAATATGAGATGAAAAATTTCCGCAAAAGGAATCATTGAAATAACTGAAATGATAAATGCCATAACAGGCAGTGCTATAAGTGCTGAAATTTTATTGGTATACATCAGTGCTGCCATGATAAAGAAAACCGTTATAATGACAATTGCTATAAACATAATTTATTTAATAACCTCATTTATTTTATCTAAAAGATTTTCCATATATGTTCTGTCTTTGGACATAAAAACTTTTATTTCCTGTGAGGACATTCCGAGAATAAGTATATAATTATAATCCCTTACCGTTAAAAGCATAATCAGATACAGGATTCCTATGAAGATCAGTATAAATATACCTGCTTCCGTAGCAACAATAGGTCTCAGAAAAAAAACAATACTTATGAACATTGCAAATGCTATACAGCCATTTGTGATTACATATCTCCTGTCCAGTTCTTTTTTTATTTTAGCAGATCTTATTTCAGATAAATTATATTCATTCTCCTGAATAATCAATTGAGTTCCTGTCAGAGTGACATCTTCATCTTCATAGAAGATTTTATCTATTATTTCTTTACAGGGTTTGGGAGCCAATTTTTCTTTTTTATAAATCCCCGGTAATTGTTTATCTTCCCTTTTGTTTTTTTTATGTTTTTTAGAAATCTTCTCTATAGACACGAGCATTTCTGCGGCAGTAGAAAACCTTTCATCTAAATTATCTTTTAAGGATTTTATAATGATTTTTTCGAGATCTGCCGGCAGAGACGGAATGATATGCCTTACCGGTTCAAATTTAAAAGGCAGTGGTTCTATGCCTGTAAGAAGACAGTGCATGGTGGCTCCCAGACTGTATAGATCGGATCGTGCTTCTGCATTACCTTTACACTGTTCTACCGGTGCAAATCCGCCTGTGCCTATGGCAGTTTTTCCTGTGTCATCCCGGGCAATTACCCTTGCTATACCGAAATCTATGAGCATTACCCTTCCGTCATTATGGAGCATAATATTTGCCGGTTTTATGTCTCTGTATATGACAGGAGGATTTTGATTGTGCAGGTAAACGAGTAAATCAAGGATTTCTATTGACCATTCTATGACTTTCCTTCCGGGGAATCCCGGGTTGCCTTCCCTTTTTAATTTAGTTTCCAGATCTTCACCGTCAATAAAGGTCATTGCAAGGTAATAACGGCCCATATTCAGAAAATAATCAAATACTTTTGGAAGATTCGGATGGTCAAGCCTGGCAAGAAGTTTTGCTTCTCTCTGGAACCATAAAGCAGACTGTTCCTGGATTTTAGCGGAACCAAAAGGGGGGATGAGTTCTTTTATTGCACAGATACAGTCCAGTTTTTCATCTGAAGCTTTATAGACTGCTCCCATACCACCGGCTTTTATAAGTGATATAATTTTATACCTGTGTTCCAGTATTGTTCCTTCTGTGAGTGGTTCGTTTTGTGAAAATTCTGCCAATATTTTACCGCCTGTTCTATTTGTTATCGTGACGCATCACGCGAGGAAGTACTTTATAGTTATTTTCATAACAATTCATAATTAATGAGTGAGTAGTGAATAGTGAGTGATTGCCATATTCTACTCACTATTCACCACTCACTATTCACTTAAATTCTAATAAGTTATGAAATACACTATAATTTATCTGATTACCGGATATTGACTTCTTAATTTCGGTAAAAATAACGGGGAATCCTGTTTTTTATTTAAAAAATTATGACAGGGATTATGGAATTTTATGACCCCTGCGATAATCAGATTGGATTTATATGAGAAAATTGAAGGGTGACATTTACCCGTCACGTGCGCGTCACGCGTCACGTCTACACTGCAGGAATTAAATCATTGACAATTTCTATTAATTTATTTATATCAAAAGGTTTCTGTAATACAGGAAGTTCGTTTTTCTTTATAAAAGCCAGGTTTGTCTCATCTACCATTTCACCTGTAATATATATTAATTTCTTTAAAAGTGATGGTTTAATTTCAAGTAATGTTCTGTATAGTTTTTCTCCGCTCAAATTTGGCATTCTGTAATCAGATATAACCACATCAAAATCCATTTCTTTAATCAGTTCTATGGCCTTTTTCCCGTCTAAAGCCCCCTTTACTGTATAGCCATGTTTTTTGAGAGAAGAAATTATTACGTCTACTATCAATGCTTCATCATCTACAACAAGTATAGACCCTGTCGGAGAGTTCTCTTTTAATTCCGATATGACGTTTTCTTTTTCTTCTGTATCTGTTAATATGGAAACAGGTAAAGTGATTGTAAAGTCTGTGCCTTCCCCTAATTTACTTTTTACATTTATATCTCCGTTATGTTCTTTAATAATACCATAGGATATACTTAAACCCAGGCCTGTACCTTTACCGACTTCTTTAGTTGTATAAAAAGGATCGAATATTTTATTTATATGTCTCGGAGCAATACCGGCACCGTCGTCTGAAAAGATTAAATTTATTTTATCATTTTCTCTTGTAACTCTTATTTTTATGTTGCCTTTATCTTTAAAACTCAAAATAGCATCTGCTGCATTGTTTATTATATTTAAAATCACCTGCTGTATCTGATTTTCATCAACATAGACAGAGGGGAGATTGTCATCGAAATTTTTTATAATTTCTATATCTTTTCTTCCCAGATCATAATTTATCAATTCCAGAGTTTTTTCTATTAAGTCCAGAAGATCTACATTTCTCTTTTCTAATTTATGGCTTCTGCTGAATACGGAAAGATTATAAATTATTTTTTTTGCTCTGTTGGATTGTTCCTGAATTTTTTTAAGTCTCTCTTTAAATTCATTTCCCAGAGAGGGGTCGTTTAAAAGCATATAACAGTATCCCATAATAATCGTTAAAGGATTATTCAGTTCATGGGCAATTCCTGCCACCAGTGTTCCGATTGCAGCCATTTTTGAAGATTGTATCAGTTGCTCTTCAAGGTTTTTTCTTTTTGTTATATCAGTTGCTATATGAATAATACCTTCTATTTCTCCGTTTTCGTTAAATATTGGAGATGCAGAGATGACAAATGTTCCGCCGAGTTTCTCACTTTTTATTTCTTTTTGAATACTTCTCTTGAATTTTATAACTTCATAACATGGAAATAGTTCTTCCTGGCCAAAGAGTGAACAGCAGCTTTTGCCTTCAATTTCAGAATGAGTCTTATTAAATTTTTTTGTAATTGCTTTATTTACCCTGACTATTTTGTCATCCGTATTATGTATGGAAACCATGTCTTCTATTGAATCAAAGGTTTTTTCCCAGAGAATTTTAGAACGTTCAAGTTCTTCTGTTCTTGATTGAACTCTTTTTTCCAGGCTTATACCTGCTTCTTCCAGTTTTTCTACAAGTGCTCTTATTTCACTTATATCACGAAGAACTCCTATAATACCGGTGGTAATTCCATTTTTGTTAGTTACAGTAGATGTAGTAAGAAGAGCAGGAAATTTTTCTCCCGTTTTTTTTACAGCCATAACTTCACCATGCCAGTTACCTTTAAAACTGTTATTATCTGAAGTTTCATAGAGAATTTCCGGACTTTTTCCCAGTAATTCCATTGGCCTGAATCGGAAGGTTTCTTCTGTCATTTTATTGTAAAAGATTATTCTCTGGGATACATCTGTAATTAAAACACTTTCTCCCACACTTGCAAGAGCATCTGATAGAAGAGAAATCTTTGTTGTTGTTTCTTCCGTATGTTGTTTTATAGTTTTTTTAAGCCTGTCTATATTGGAACTGAGTTTACTGGTTTCTCTCATATCCTTTCCTACTACAAGAATACCTCTGGCGTTATCGTCTCTGTCAAACATTATAGAAGAAGAAAATTGAGCCGGTATTTTCTGATTATGAGAAGCTATAGAGACTAACTGTGGCCTGTGAAATTTCATTGTTTGAAATACATCTTCATCTTTTCCGAATATCATGCTGAGAGGTTTTCCGGTTAAATCTTCTCTATTCCATGACAATAAATCCAGAAGCGTTTTATTTACTGTTATTATCTTACTTTCAAGATCTGTGATAATAATAAAATCACTTAATTGATCTGTTATAAATTCAAATATTTCTTCTGTAACTGGAAAAAACATAAAACATTTCCCCTTTAAAATGATATAGACAGGTAAAAATAATCATTCTCAGTATATATGAAAAAATTCATTGTAACTTATCACTATTATAAAATATTTTAATTAATTTTACAATAGTAAAAAAGTTTGGTACAGACTGTTAATTGCGTTTAAAAATGACAGGTGATTTTACATACAAGGGAAAAAGAAATTTGTTATAGAATATTCAGAGTGAAAAGTGAAAGGTGAAAAGTGAATAAAATAAGACATTACCTGCCATTCACTATTCACTACTCACTATTCACTAATTACAGATTTATATGCATTAACTATAATTTTCAGTAAAGGTGAATTTACCTGTCGTAAAAAAACGCAATCCAGACTGTTTTCATAGTTTTATTTTCAGGCATTACGGTTTATGCATTAGTTTATTTGTTACCGATCCAGACAAGTTATTACCCATCTCTGAAACCTGAATAAAATGGCCAAAGTCGAGTTGAAGATGAGTTGTAAACTGAATAAATGTAATAATGCAGCAGTCTGTAAGAACAGATTATGTTGTACGAGGATTATAGATTTTTCTGAACTGACATATGAAACTGGGAATTTATAAATTGTAGGAGTAAATCAGATGTTTTTTTCCTGAGTAACAGAAATTTCTTCTTTTGCTCCCTTTGATGCTTTCTTGAATTCACTCAGAGCTTTCCCTATACCTTTGCCCACATCCGGTAATTTTCCCGGACCAAAAATTATCAGGGCTATAACGAGTATTATAAGCCATTCCGTAGGACCAGGCATTGTAATAAAAGATAACAATTGTAACATAAAAGGCTCCTCCTTGTGAGAGATACTTCTCTTTTCCTCTGAATTATAACACAGTCAATACTTATAGGCAATAACTATCCGGTAGAACTTGTAATAATAATAAAATTCCTGTATAATTTAAAAATATAGAATTTGTAGTTTTTACGGCGTGAAATCTGCTTTTATAGTTATTTAAAGATTGTAGATACTGTGATATGGAAATTACCTGTGTAAGCATAAATAATACATATATATATTCTCTCGTGACGCGTGACCGGTGGCGAGAGGAACACGTTTATTAAATGCTTATGCTCAGGTCAGTAAAAACTCAAGAAAATGAAACCTGATTTTAGGAGTTTACATAATATGGATTTTTTAAAAGAATTAAAGTTTTTTACAGATGCTATAGAACTTGGAGCTTCTGATTTGCATGTATCTTCAGGAGAGGTACCTATGATGAGAATTCATGGGATCCTGGAAAAAACAGAATACAGTCCTCTTACTGCCGAAGAGGTAGATGAAATAATAAAACGTTTGACTACAAGCTATCAAAAAGGACAGTTTTACGGAGAAATTCCCTGGGAACTGGATTTCAGTGTTGATGTGCCGGAACTGGCAAGGTTCAGAGCAAATATATTCAGGCAGAATAAAGGAAATTCTCTTGTTATGAGAGTTATTCCAAAGGCAATACCGACATCTGATGAATTATATTTACCTCACGTCGTAAAAAGTCTTGCAAGAAAAGAGAGCGGTCTTGTACTTGTTACAGGCAGTAACGGATGCGGTAAAAGTACTACTCTGGCATCAATGATAGATTTAATAAATCAGGAAAAAGAATATCATATTATTACAATAGAACAGCCAATTGAATTTCTTTTTCAATCCAATAACTCCCTTATAAATCAGAGAGAAGTTACAGGTCATTCTCAGACTTTTGCGACAGCCATTAAAAGTGCCCTGAGAGAAGACGCAAATGCTGTATTAATAAGTGAAATTCGGGATGCTGAAACAGCAGAATGGACTCTCAGGGCATCCCTTACAGGGCTTATGGTATTTGCATCACTTCATACGAGAAATGCTACGGAAACAATTGAACATTTTATCAATTTTTTCCCTCCCGATCAGCATCAGAGTGTAAGGGTTTTATTATCAGACTTTCTTCAGGGTATAATTTCCCAGACTCTTGTTCCTCTTAAAGACAGAAGAGGAAGGATAGTTGCCACAGAGATTTTACTGGTTAATAATGTGGTACGTAACATAATAAGAGATAATAAGATGCATATGCTTTACTCTACCATTCAGAGCAGCAGAAAAGAAGGTATGTGGACTCTCGATCAGAATCTTCTGGAACTTATAGAAAAAGGTTATATCAGTTTCCAGGAAGCATATAAAAGAGCCGTAGATAAAAGCGTATTCGATGTCTATGAAGAAAGACAGAAACACAATCCTAAATAAGTTCAGAGGTTTCAATATTATAGCTTACTGGAAAATAATAATACTATAGAATTATGTATTAGCGTTTAATTACTCCATTTGGATCTGACCAGTCCCATCTAAGGCAATGAGGTAAAAAATCACCCCAGAAATAATTCCATTTATGGGATATATTGTCCAGTATTATCATCAGGGTAGGTCTCCAGGAGGGAACTATGTACATTACCAGTGCCGCTAATCCAAGTAAAATTATAGGCCATGCAAGACAGCCGAAGGATTCGAAAAATTTACCTATTTCAGGATGTCTCTGAAAAAAATGTTTCTTATTCTTGAATTTACTTTCTTTAGTCAGGGGAGTATACATACAATTCTCCTTACTTTGATTATATAAATACTATACTTTTCTATATTTTTGCAGATTTCTTAAAAACAGTTGTAATTCTTAAATGTAAGGCTAATTAGCTAATAGCTATTTGAGCCTTACATAATTTAATTTAACTATGTAAGAAATTGTAATTTTTTTTAAAAGTGCAAAACTATAGTTTATATTATAAAGGATAAATATATTTTTTTAAATATTTTTTTAAATTAATTTTTGAAAATAGCAGGAGAGTTTATTGGAATTTTAGAATTTTATATTCCTGGGGAAAGCCCACTTATTTAGCTGCCAGTTAATGTACAGCTCAGGCTTTTTCTTGACTTCCTCATTTTATCTATGTTATACTTTTTGGATACCTGCGGGGCGTAGGGAATTAACGTCTGGGGAGATTGAACCACTGTTGGACAGCCCTTTCAGGGTTGTATAACCCGGTAAGTTCGCTCGATGAACCAGGAATCCTACGAATTTATTCGCAGGTAGCTCACTAATGAAAGGAGCAATATAAATGAGCATGGTGTGGATAGCCCAGCACAGATTAGCAGTAGAAGTACCGGAAGGACTCGGAGATGCTATAATTGAAGGACTCAGTAAAGACTATAAACCTCTTATATCTGAAATTAAAAGAGGTTACTGGGAAAGACTTGGATTAAAATTAGATAGATCCAGCGCGCCAATTTATCTGGAACAGGAAGTATATGAAACTCTTTTCCCCGATAGAGAAGTATTGATTGGCGGAGAAATTTTCATAAGAGCCGACGGCTCATTCCATTATTTAAAAATACCTTCATGGGACGAGATAGAAATAGGCTGTATTTCGCCTCAGGCATCTAATATAGATGATTACTGGAAATTCTGTGAAGCAGTTCTTCATATCATAACAGAGGTTACAGGTAAAAAAGACCTTAAATGGGAGCTTGTAACGGCAGTAAATCAGAATTTCTGGCAGGCAAGTAAGACTATGGAAGAAGTTTCTCCTACAGAACTAGACTTTAAAGCAAGCGTGGAACTGGAAAATAAAGAAGGACATCAGCTTCTTAAAAAGATAAGAGATGTTAATAATATTCTTTTAAATAAACTTATGGATGTAGAAAATCGCGACGATGTCCAGAAATTGATACAGAAATTTGAAGGTATGGGTCTTATTATAAAAGATTTTGTTGTATTCTGTAAACAGCATGGACAGCAGATTTTCCGTGTTAATTCGAAATCTGCCATAGAGGAAGCTTCTGAAAAAGGTTTCTCCTGTTTCCTGTGCGGTAAAGCTATTTCCGATGAGCGTATAGATGAATTAATAACCTGTTCCGATTTTGGGAAAACCCTTATGGACAGAAATTACTGGATGCCGGTAAGACTCATACAGGCTCTGCAGAAGCTTGGCATTAAACCGACTCAATACTTTATTGATTTTGGTGAGGGAGATGACGATATAGATTTATTCCTTGTCCATAATAACCGTCTCCTTATGTTTGAAATGACTGATAGAAAATTTTCTCTCAAGCATGCCTTCCTTTTCAGTGCAAAAAATGCAACCTTTGATGTGGACAGTGCTATATTGATTTCTACTGAAAAGGTGCCTGTCCTTATGCAGCAGCACCTTCAGCAGGCCAACCAGGATACGGATCTGAAATTTATAGAAGGTTTCCATGGCCTTGATGCAAACATAGAAGCAATATTGATTGAAAAACAGCGGGAAAGCATTACATCCATCATAGAAGATTTTGTATGCCTTACTTCTGTAAATTTGCAGGGACTTCTTTTGAAGAGTATTAACCCGAATTATAAAGATATGGAAATGGAGAAAAAACCTGATATGGCTCATGACGATCAGGAAAAACCGAAGAAAAAGAAGAAAAAGAAAAAGAAGAAGGATAAAGATGGGCCTGTTATGCTTGAATTAGCCAAAGAAGCTTAGGAACGATAATTAAATAACTGTCTCAAATATATTAAATCGTAACGCGTCACGCGTTACGCGTGACGCGAGGAAAGATACAATTAATAAAATTCTATTCCTAAAACAGTGATAAGTGAGAGGTGAAGGTGAGATGGAATTTCACTTTTCACTTTTTACTTTATGGAGGCCTTATGATAAAAACAAAAATTGAAGAATTTATATCAAAATCCCTGAATGAAACAGGGGTGACAGAATATAATGTCAGAATAGATCTTACCCCTGACGGACATAAAGGTGATTTTACTTTTAACTCTTTTCCTCTGGCAAAGATATTGAGGAAAAATCCGAAGATTATTGCAGAAAATCTTGCTGAAAAACTGAAAGTTTATGATCTCTTTGAAACACTGGAAACTGTGCAGGGATATTTAAATATTACCGTTAACAGGGAAAAACTTTTCTCTTCCGTTCTGGCCGTCATTTTAAAAGATGGTTTGAATTACGGTTCGAGTGACAGGTATAAAGGTAAAAAGGTTATGGTAGAATATTCTTCTCCCAATACCAACAAACCTCAGCATCTGGGACATGTAAGAAACAATGTCCTCGGTATGGCTCTTTCCAGTATCCTTGAAAATGCAGGTTATGAAGTAATAAGAACAAATCTGATAAATAACAGAGGTATTCACATATGTAAATCCATGCTTGCATATAAGAAATGGGGCGAAGGCAGGGAACCAGATGTTAAAGGTGACCATTTTGTCGGTAATTATTATGTGCTTTTTGAAAAAAAATATGATGAAGAATATAGAGAATATTTGAAGGAAAATCCTGGATGTAATATCAGTAAAGAGGATTTTTTCAAAATTTCAAAGTTAGGGCAGGAAGCACAGAAGATGCTTCAAATGTGGGAAGAGGGAGATAAAGAAACAATAGAACTGTGGGAAAAAATGAATAACTGGGTTATTGATGGTTTTATGGAAACCTATAGATTGCTTGGTTGCACATTTGACAGGATATATCTGGAAAGTAATACTTATATGATGGGTAAGAAAATAGTTCTGGATGCCCTCGAACCCGGTATAGTTTACAGGGGAGAAGACAGAGCAGTAAAAATAGATCTGTCTGAAGAAGGCCTCGGGCACAAGGTGCTTCTCCGTTCTGACGGCACATCTGTTTATATGACACAGGATATTGGCACTACTGTTCATAAACACGAAGATTATAAAACTGATTTACAATTCTTTGTCGTAGGAGACGAACAAAATTTTCATTTTAAAGTCTTATTCTCTATACTTAAAAGACTGGGATACGATTTTGCTGAAGGTTGCCGCCATTATTCTTATGGTATGATAAATTTGCCTGAAGGAAAAATGAAATCCAGAGAAGGTACTGTCGTTGATGCAGATGAACTTATAGCCAGTCTCCAGAATATGGGAAAAGATATAATGGCAGGAAGAGATATGGGAAAAGATATTGAAGATAGATCTCTGAAACTGGCACTGGCAGCACTTAAATTTATGATATTGAAAATAAACCCGGCAAGCACCATGATCTTTAATCCGAAAGAAGCCATTTCTTTTGAAGGTGATACAGGTCCTTATTTACTTTATGTTTATGTCAGATGTCAGCATATACTGGCTAAAGCAGGTTCTATTGATTTTGAAGGTATAAATTACAAAAGACTTGGCAATGAAGAGGAAGTTGCACTGGTAAAACATTTAAGTTATTTTCCTGAATTATGCCTTACTGTTGCCACTGACTACAATCTCTCTGTTCTTGCCAGTTATTTATTAAACCTGGGGAAAAGGTTTCACAGGTTTTACCATCTTCATGACGTATTGCATCAGGATGACTCTGAACTGATGATAGCCAGGCTGGCAATGATTAAATGTGTAAGAGATGTAATTTCTAAAGGATTAAAATTACTTTTTATAGATACTGTGGAAGAAATGTGAGGAGTTTTTTTTATTATGAGAAGGTATTTTGCAGCTAAAACCATTACTGTGACAGGGGTTGGAAAATTTAAAAAATATTTTTCGAAACTATTGACATAGTCGAGATCGAGTAGTATAATATATATTTGGGTCAAGTAAGTGGACTTTGAAAACTAAATAGCATACAAGAGATTGAGATTACGAAAAG